>JACUTQ010000008.1 GCA_014859725.1 Methanosarcinales archaeon
GCCACCGGGATCTGACACATAAATATCTGCTAAGCGCCACTGAACAGTCCTGCCAGATCCTGGAAGTGGGTTTCAGGATATGCAATGCGCTGGGTTCAAAATTATTTGTAATCGAAACACCCCGATCCTTTAATCCAAACACGTCAGTACAGGATATCAGGAACCTGCTGTCATCGGTCTCATCCAATGATATCAGGCTGGTGTGGGAGATCAGGTGGGGAGCGCCCGGAAATGAACTTATTAGATTGATGCAGGATTTTAACATGGTACACTGCGTAGACCTTTCCAGAGAAACAGGACCCGCCTTTAGATCAGATATCCTGTATTCACGTTTGTTCGGTCACGGTCAGCATAACCTATACCAGTTTGATGATGAGGAACTGCTTAAGATCGATAATAGTGTACAGGCCAGCTGCGGCGGGTCCATGTATATTTCCTTCCATGGCGGCAGGATGTACAAAGATGCTGCCAGGCTTAAAGTGTACAAGAAAGACAGAATATTCCCCAGGGTTACGAAGCATACAGGACTGGAAGCCTTAAGAGAAGTGCTGGAGGAGGATGCGCAGTTCCCTGCTACCAGACCGGAATTGATCGAGTCTCAGGGATGGAAAGTGATAGATCTGCCTGGTGAAAAAAGAGTGCATGCTTCTGAAATGCTGGAAAAGTTGAGCGGAAGGATATATAAAAGTGTTGACATGGTTGTCGAAGCAATTGAAGAGTTGGGCACTTTGTAGCTAATGAAATGAAGTATAAATCTCGTTAATGGTGGTTCCTATACTGGTAATGGAAACACTTTTATCATTCTATTATCATTTTAATAATTATATAGCAACATTTTGCATAACAGGTCTGGGACTTTTACTGGTTGCTGCATCATTGATATTATCGGGTCGATTGAATAATAAATGGATAAGGAAGATGTTCAGAATAGCGTAATGGTGGTAAGCATTGCTCAATACAAAAAAAAACATACTTACAAACTGGGTTAAACCTATCGCAAGTCTGTTCAACAAGGTAAATCCCAATACTGTAACCGTTCTGTCATTGGCATTTTGCATTGGTGCCGGATTATTTTTTGCTATGAGGCTGCCGATTATTGCTGGCATACTGTTGTTAATAGGCGGTTTTTTTGATATCCTGGATGGTGCAGTGGCCAGGGAGAACAACCGTGTAACTGATTTCGGAGGTGTGCTTGATTCTGTATCTGATAGATATGCTGATTCTGCTGTTTTTGTTGGAATTATGTGGGGAGGCGGCCTGGCAATACCTGGTTACACAGAAAACGAATGGATAATCGGAGCTGTGGGACTTGTAGGTTCATTGCTTGTTAGTTATACCAGGGCAAGAGCAGAAGCTGCCGGTACAGGTAAATTGAACATCGGATTAGCTGAGAGGGCTGAGCGGATGTTGTTGATCATAATTGGTGCTTTTTTGGGATTATTGAATTGGGCAGTTCTTATTGTTGCAGCAATTTCCCATCTTACTGTACTTCAAAGAATGATTGTGACTCGCAGGATACTTAAAAATTAATGATGATGGGTCTTATCTATTCAAACAAATAGAGCAGTTCTCAACAACATATTCAGATGAACCGGACTGCTCCCTTCGTTTCCACCCTTCTGTCTGCAGTATTTTGCAAATATTACAGAAATCCTCGGTGAGTTTCGAAGTATCCTCATTCGAAGCTACCAATTCTGCAAAATCTTTAATCTCTTCTTTGGCATTATCAAAGAAATCAGTATCAGCTCCTCGTTTAGAACTTACATACTGGGAGATTGCAGCTTTAGAAACTCCAAGGCGCTTTGCAATATCCTGCTGCTGCAACCCATATTCCTGCATCAATAAACGGGCGATTTCCACTCTGATAGCAGGCAGTACTTTATGAACCATTATCTCACATGGAGGTTTCATAATTACAATGTCTTTTTTAAGGTTATTTATCTATTTTGATTTTTTTTTATAATCTTCGATGGCAGCATGCAACCCGTCTGCTGCAAGGTTGGAACAGTGCATTTTCACAGGTGGCAGACCATCCAGTGAATCGGCCACATCATCCCTGGTAATCTCAAGTGCTTCTTCGATGGTTTTACCTTTTGCCAGTTCTGTGATCATGCTGCTTGTGGCAATTGCCGCGCCACACCCGAACGTCTTGAATTTTACATCACTTAACCTGCCGTCATCCACTTTGATGAATATGGTCATCAGATCGCCGCATACAGGATTTCCCACTTCTCCGATACCGTCGGCATCCTCAATTTCGCCAACGTTGCGGGGATTGGAGAAATGTTCCATTACTTTTTCACTGTACATTTTCACATCACCATAATATTCTAAAATATCTGCATTTCACTCTTTCGGTGCCAGGGGGGACATGGCCCTGAGTTTTCTTACAATATCGATCAGGTTCTCAACAACATAATCTACTTCCTTCATGGTGTTCTCCCTTCCCATTGTTATCCGCAGATTCCCGTGAATCTCTTCTGGCGGGAGCCCAAGGGCCATCAATACATGGGACGGCTCAAGTGACTTTGATGAACAGGCAGAACCTGTGGACACATCCACACCCTTCATATTAAGCATCATCAATAAGGATTCACCTTCAACGAAGTTGAACCTTATATGTACATTATTGGGCAGCCTCAGTGTAGGATGGCCATTCAGATATGAATAAGGAATTGAATCAAGCAGCTTTTTGATCATAGTATCCCTGAGATTTGTAAGATGTTTTTCATCCTCAAAAAGTCGCTGATTTGCCAATTCTACTGCTTTTGCAAAACCAACGATACCGGGGATATTCTCAGTACCTGCCCTTTTCCCGAACTCATGGGCGCCACCCTGCACTAAACTTTGCAGCCGGGTGCCTTTTCGAACATATAATGCACCAACGCCTTTGGGACCGTATAACTTATGGCCTGAAATTGACAGCATATCAACACCCAGATCATCCACATTAACTGGGATCTTGCCCACTGATTGGACTGCATCCGTATGCATCAGGACGTCGTGTTCATGAGCAATCTTAGATATTTCTTTGACTGGCTGGATAGTACCGATCTCGTTGTTAGCATGCATAATGGATATCAGGATGGTATCATCGGTAATTGCAGCAGCAATATCTTCAGGATTCACTACTCCCTGGTCATCCACAGGTACATAGGTAATACTAAATCCGGTCTCACCCATGTATTTGCAGGTATTGAGAATTGCAGGATGCTCGATAATCGAGGTAATAATATGTTTTCCGGCATTTTTTTTATGGTAAGCAATGCCTTTCAGGGCAAGATTATCAGATTCAGTCCCACCTGATGTAAATATTATCTCATCACTCCTGGCTCCGATTAAATCTGCAATAATTTCTCTTGATCGGTTCAATACCTTTGCAGCATCCTGACCAGTGGAATGAAGGCTGGATGCGTTCCCAAAAAATTCATTATAATATGGTAGCATGGCATTCACAACTTCAGGGTCTGGTTTCGTTGTTGCACCATGATCCATGTATATCCGGTCCACCTGCATATCACCTCAGATTCTATAATAGTTATTATTCAATATGCATATAATTTCCTGAATAGTTAAATACCAGACTACTAAAAACAATTAATTTAGTTCAATGCCTCAGGATAGCATTTTTTTGAAAAATAGAATAATCAGATTTTAATCTGTTCGGGAGAAAACCCTCTTTTCACAAGCACGTCTTTCATTCTTGTTTTGTGATTGCCCTGCAATTCTATACTATTTTCTTTTACCGTCCCACCACAGGCGAATTTAGATTTTAAATGTGTGGTCAGTTCATGCAGGTCGATTTCATGTGGATCCAGACCTTCAATAACTGTTACCTCTTTTCCATATCTTCGCCGATTTATCTTCACCATAATTCTTTGTTGTTCCTTTGCAACTTCCTCGCAGATACATAGCTCTTCAGGCAGGCCGCAAACAGTACACATCTCTGAACCCATGTTTTGATTTTTTCCTCCAAAGTTACAATTTCTACTAAAAACATTAAAATTATAATATTTAATGTCTTTCATACTGGTTGATACTGATGCTATTAAAACATAATGGTAAGACACTTGCCAGTCAAGTTGTTTTTGCAAAAAATATATTTAGCCAAATGTTGGGGCTTATGTTTAGAAAAAGCATATCTAAAGAATTTGCGATGATATTTATGTTAAAAAAACCAATGACCTTGGGAGTGCATATGCTGTTCATGCATTTTCCTATCGACACTATATTTTTGGATGAAGAAAAAAAAATTATTGGGATTGAAACATTGAGGCCGTGGGTGGGCCATAAAAGGATGGAAGGGGTGAAATATCTTATTGAGATAAATAAAGGAATTATAGCACAATTCGGGCTAAAGATCGGAGATATGATAAGCTTCGATTAAATATCAGTGAATATCACAACTTTTATGAAACACTATACAATATTCAATATAAAGGGGTCAAAATGATGGAACATAAGATTCTGTGGCTGAACATGAGGGATGTGGAAGGACTAATAAATATCAAGAATGTACTTCCTGTTGTGGAAACCGCTTTTCGTGAACATGGGTTGGGTAGGGTCCAGATGCCACCGAAGATGTACCTGAATTTTAAAGCCCATAATGGCGATCTGCGGGCCATGCCCGGATACCTTGAAGGGCCTGATATTGCAGGGTTGAAACTGGTTAACGTGCATCCAGATAATCCCGGCCGCGGTCTGCCCACAGTAATGGCCCTTGTTATATTGAATTCGACAGAGACCGGAGCGCCTTTGGCAGTTATGGACGGTACAATCCTGACCGACCTGCGTACAGGGGCCGCCGGAGGAGTGGCAGCCAAATACCTTTCCAGGGAAGATTCCAAAGTTGTGGGCTTGATAGGTTTAGGGCACCAGGCCAGGACCCAGCTTCGTGCCCTGATGCAAATACGGGATATTCAGCAGGCCAAAATATTTGATAGTTCATCCAGTTCTGCATCAGCATTTAAGGAAGAGCTGGAAAAAGAACTGGGAATCGAGATAATCAAAGAACCTAATGCCTGTGAAGTATGTGATTGTGATATCCTGGTGACAACCACTCCGGTAAGAACCCCTATTGTACATTTCCATTGGATAAAAGAAGGTACCCATATCAATGCTATCGGTGCAGATGCTGCCGGAAAGGAAGAACTTGAACCAATGATCCTCAAGAATGCGAAGGTGGTTGTGGATGATATCCCCCAGGCGTCACATTCAGGGGAGGTGAATGTGCCAATTTCCAAAGGCATTTTTTCAGTAAAAGAGATATACGCTGAACTGGGTCAGATAGTAAGCGGCAAAAAACCAGGTCGGGAGAACGATACCGAAATAACTGTGTTCGATTCCACAGGTCTTGCCATTCAGGATATTGTAACAGCAGATTTGGTTTACAGACTGGCACTTGAAAAGCAAGTAGGTATGGATCTGGAAATGTTCTAACATACCACGATTAAAAACACATTCTATTTAAATAAGTAAGTAATTTTTCTTTTAATTCTAATTGACTTTATGGTAGGTAAATTACGGTCAAAAGAGGGATTTAGATGAAATTGAATGCAACTTTTATTTCAGGAAGGACTGTTGACCAGGGTGCTAACCTGGAGAACAAAACCTCCCGGGCATATTTTAATGCTGCTGGGTATTGTGAGATGAACTCCACAGACGCAGGAAAGATCGAGGTGGAACCGGGTAACAATGTCAAGGTGACCACTGATTTTGGAACTGTTGTGGTACCGCTTAAGATATGCGAAGGGAACCCTGATGGGCTGATATTCGTACCTATGGGACCCTGGGCCAATGCAGTAGTGGATCCAGACACAAAAGGGTGTGGAATGCCAGGTTTCAAAGGTATACAGGCCGAGGTGGAAGCAACCGAGGAGAATGCACCGACCATGCCGGAACTCATGGCCAGGTTAAAATAATGGAGGATTGGACATGTTAATCAAAGATGTACTCTGCCCCTTCTGCGGATGTCTATGTGATGATCTGGCAGTTGAGGTAGATAATAATAAGGTTGTAGATGTGCAGCATGCCTGTAAGATAGGTTCAAGCAAGATTATGGGCCACGACAGGATCAAGGCACCAATGATGCGGGACGATAAGAAAGGAGAGTTCAGGGAGGTCTCCTATGATGAAGCTATTAACGAGGCTGCCAAGATCCTTGCTAATTCCAAACGGCCGTTGTTGTACGGTTGGGCATCAGGTGTCTGCGAGATGATGAAAAAAGGTGTCCTGCTCAATGAGGAAGTGGGCGGTATCATAGACAATACCGCAAGTGTGTGTCATGGCCCTTCTGCCCTTGGCGTCCATGAAAAGGGAATGCCAACGGGTACGCTCGGCCAGTTTGCCAATAGGGCTGATGTGGTGGTATTCTGGGGTTGCAATCCGGTACAGGCCCATCCAAGGCACATGAGCAGGTATTCAGTATTTGCGAAAGGTTTCTTTGCTACCAAAGCCCGCAGGGGACGAAAAGTGATTGCAATTGATGTAAGAAAAACCGATACCGCTGAACTGGCCGATGAATATATCCAGGTAAATCCTGGAATGGATTATATCGTGATGTCTGCCCTCAGGGCCATTATTGCCGAGCATGCAGACGTGGTTCCAGATAATGTCGGTGGCGTTCCAAAAGAGAAATTGGTTGAGATTGCAGAGACGTTAAAGAATGCAAAGTTTGGTGTCATCTATTTCGGCATGGGTCTCACCCAGAGCCGTGGTAAGTATAAGAATATCGATAATGCGGTATCCCTGACCACTGAATTGAACGCCTTTACCAAGTACAGCATCATACCTATGAGAGGACATTACAATGTTACCGGTTTCGGCAATGTATGCGCATGGGAGACCGGGTTTATCAATGCGGTGGATATGTCAAGAGGTTACCCTTATTATAACCCGGGCGAGACCTGTTCCAACGACCTGTTGATGCGGGAAGAGATTGATGCCGCATTCATTATTGCAGGTGATGCAGGTGCTCATTTCCCTGCCCAGTCCATCGCACGGATGGGTAAGGTGCCAGTTGTACAGATAGACCCATTCCATAATCCAACAACGGAAATGGCAAATATCGTGATACCAACCAAGGTTTCTGGAGTGGAACTGGAAGGGACTGCGTACAGGATGGACGGTGTAAGTCTTCGGATGCGTAAACTGGTGGATGTTGATTTCCCTTCTGACGAAGAGGTGCTTGATAAGATAATTGCTAAGGTTTGTGAGATCAAGGGGGCTTCAGCATGAGTGAACTACTGATCAAGAACGCAACAGTATACGATCCCATCAATGGGATCAACGGTGATAAAATGGATATTGCCGTTAAGGACGGTAAGATCGTGGACAGTATTGGAGGCGGTGCCCAGACCATAGATGCCCAAGGGCGGCTGGTCTACCCTGGTGGTGTGGATGCACATACCCATATTGCCGGCAGCAAGGTGAATGTGGGTCGGATCATGAGACCAGAGGATTCCCGCAGCGGTATCAAGCCCATGACCAAGATCACAAGGCCCTATACCGGATATACTGTACCCAATGTATATGCAATGGGATACCGGTATGCTGAGATGGGATATACTACGGCCTTCGAAGCTGCCATACCCATTCTTAAAGCCCGTCATACCCATGAAGAACTGGAAGAGATCCCCATCATTGATAAAGGCGGCCTGACACTGTTTGGCAGCAACTGGATGGTTATGGATGCTATCCGAGAGAATGATCTAGAGAGGCTTGCTGCATATGTAGCCTGGGGACTGCTGGCATCCCGGGGCTGGGGTATCAAGATCGTAAATCCTGGCGGCGGTGAAGCATGGGGTTTCGGCAAGAACGTATCCGGACTGGACGATCCCGTACCCAATTTTGAGGTTACTCCCAGGCAGATCATCAGGTCACTGGCAGAGGCCAATGAGCGGATGAATTTGCCTCATAGTATCCACTTGCACTGCAATAACCTGGGTCATCCTGGCAATTACGAGACAACACTGGACAGCTTTGACATTTGCAAGGACATTAAACCGAAACGAGACCGTCAGGCACTGCATGTCACCCATGTTATGTTCAATTCTTTTGGCGGTAACAACTGGGGTGACGTTCAGTCAAAGGCAGACGTAATTGCCGATTACCTGAATAGTCATGATCATTTGACCATCGATATGGGCCAGATGATATTCGGCTCTGCCACTACCATGACAGCAGACGGGCCCGTACAATATGCCAATGCCAGGACATTCAAGGCCAGGTGGGCCAACGGTGATGTGGAACTGGAAGATGTCTCTGGTGTTACTCCCCTGTACTACTCACCTCAGGTCTATTTCTACGGTATGATGTGGGGTATCGGTCAGGAACTGGCTCTGCTCACAAAGGATCCGTGGAAGGTGCTGTTAACCACTGACCACCCCAATGGAGGTCCCTTTGTGAACTATCCTGAGGTCATAACTCTGCTGATGAGCAAAAAGAAGCGAGAAGAGGCCATATCCAAGATCGTCCCGAAAGCCTTTGAACACTGCATGATCCATACTATTGACAGGGAACTGGACTGGTATGATATTGCCATCAAGACCAGAGCGGGCCATGCCAAAGTGTTGGGATTGATAGAACAGGGCAAAGGACACCTTGGTGTAGGTGCTGACGCCGATATTGCTAT
The DNA here is from genome assembly GCA_014859725.1 of Methanosarcinales archaeon. Lineage (NCBI taxonomy): Archaea > Methanobacteriati > Methanobacteriota > Methanomicrobia > Methanosarcinales > Methanosarcinales archaeon. Next base: position 8,633 of record JACUTQ010000008.1, read on the forward strand.
TTACGATATCAAGCCGGACGAGACAGATGCCACAACCGAATATGACAGGGTAAAGGCTGCGTTCAGGAAGGCTGCCTATACCATAAAGGGCGGCCAGATTGTGGTTAAGGACGGCGAGATCACAGCAACACCAATGGGCAGGACCTACTGGGTGAAAACAACAGTGAACAATGGTGGATATGATCGAATGATGGAAGATCTGAAGATGAAGTTCAGGCAATATTATTCTGTAAATATGGGTAATTACATGGTACAGGACGAGTATGTACAGCATCCGGTTGTAGTTGAGACAGAGTACGCGGAGGTGTGAATAATGCAGACAGTAACATTGAAACCAAAAGAGCAGTTCAAGATCTCCATCCAGGCCGAAGTAGTCACCCCAGATAATTTTGCGGGTAAAAGCGATAGTGAAATTGGTGGACTGATTGCATATGAGGGGAATACACCAAGACCCCTGTCTGAGCTATTCGATATCAAAGTTGAAGGCAGTGCTGACAGCGCTGATGATGTGAAGATAGAGATAAAAGGCAACGTGCCGCGGATTAAGCGCATCGGTGAAGGCATGACTGCCGGCCGGATAATTATCAGCGGTGATGTGGATATGAGATGCGGCGCCAAGATGAAGGGCGGTATCATCACAATATCTGGCAATGCTGATTCCTGGGTAGGCCAGGAAATGAGCGGCGGCGAGATCAATGTCCAGGGCGATGCAGCTTATTATGTAGGTGCAGGCTATCGCGGCGAGTCATGCGGAATGCGGGGCGGTAAGATCACTGTATTCGGTAATGCCAATGACTTTGTAGGCGAACACATGTGCGGCGGCGAGATCATCATCAAGGGCAATGCAGGTATTTTGCCGGGTGTGTCCAATAAGGGCGGTAAGATCGTGATCGAAGGTAATACCGATATGCCAGGCAGCGAGATGACAAAGGGTACCATTATCGTGAAAGGTAAAGTGGCCGATTTAATGCCAGTATACCAGCGCGAGGGCATTGAGTCTATTGATGGAGAGGAGTTCATCAAGTACGTGGGCGATGTGGTCGTGGGCGGCAAAGGCGAGCTTTTTGTCAGGTAGATAAGAGGATAAGAATTTCAATAAGAGGCAGTCCTTGGGAAAGGGCTGTTTCAAGCTTTTTTTCATTAATTAAAACTGTTTTTGAATTTCTAACTTTAATATATACTTAATTGATGATAATAGCTAATATTTGATTTAAAATTCTAATCAAACCCATGATAATATGGAAGCTACAGACTCATTTAAGGAATTGTCTAAAAACTTTCTTTAAAAAAAAGCCAAGGTCCGGATTCGAACCGGAATGGTATCGCTCTGCAGGCGATTGCGTAGCCGCTCCGCCACCTTGGCATTTCAGTGCCTTCTAATATTCATAATAGTAAATAAATCCTTGGATATTAAGAGATCGTTGCATTCGGTTCTAATTTAATTTTCCGATTGGTTTTGATTCATCTGGAAGACAGCAAGAACTACCTGTACATTACTGCCCTGGACAAAGATCAACTGAACGGGATTGAAGGGTTTAAACCTGAGAGGTTCAAGAACTTTACTGAAGAGACCATGGAAAATGAGATAATCTCGAAAGGTTTGACCAAATACGATGATAACACATACTACGAAGACCTGGGAGTGGATAGCAGTGACATACGGCACATACTGGTGTTTAACCAGGACCTTCTCAAGGATCAGCGTAAGGAAAAGTTCATAGAGAAAGCGATGAACTAAATGTGAAGGTAAAAAGCTTATGCATGTTACGGATGTGCAAAAAAGCATAATGGGGATGTTCAATTGTAGGTATCCAGGAGAGAGTGAATACTTAAAGTCAATTGGGATTAAATAGTAGCGATTTAATTTTATTCTGACGAAGATGGGCTATAATGAAGAAAATTAAGTGAACTTTTTAAGGTGATTATTTATTTTATACGCATTATTCGATCGATTTTTTTTCTTAAGGAAGTTATGCTTGATTTATAATTTTTCATAAATTCTCTTGCTTCATCTGTGGCAATGGCACCTAGAGTAGAAGGAATAATCATTCTTTCCTGTTCCAGAACCCTTAATGAATAACGAACTTTATGATTAGGAATACCGGTTTCTTCTGACAATTTCATTATTCCAATCGGACCTTTTTTAATAACATTGTTAAGTATTATTATATGGCGTTCCAATAGTTCCATTTCAGTCTCTACTCTATCTGTTATCATGGACTAACTCGACATTTAAAGCAATATATTATATGAAAATAATGATGGTATTTATATATTTTGAAAAAGTTTAGTTCTAAATAAAAATTGAAGATTCCCGTTGAAAATTGACCCTTTTTTCCCACCAATTTTGACCCACCTTCATATGACTTTTCATACCTTTAATAGTTACTATTTTCATTAAATCAAACGTTCCGGATTTTGGGGGGGACTGATCCCCCAAAATCCTCCACTCTGTGAATCAATAATGATTGCCGGTATTATTTTATTTCTCTCCACTTTTGCACTATCTTTTGTTAGATCCATATATCCCAATTCATCCAAGACTAAAAGATCGATCCGTCCTAATTTGGATAACTCTCGGCCAAGATGGCCCATTAATTTTGCTTTTGCCAGATCATCTACAAGTTCCTGAGCAGTATAGAACATAACCCGTTTTCTTCTCTTACAGGCTTTTATCGCCAGGCCAATAGATAGGTGCGATTTGCCAATACCATGTGGCCCGACAAAAATTATGTTGATCGCTTATCAAGATATTCCAACGTGCTAAGGTTGTGTATCAGTTTCTCATTTAGTTGTGGCTGACAGGTAAAATCGTATCCATCAATTGTTTTTATACACAGATGATTGGGTCTGGGAGAGAGAATACATGTATGTTCTTATCGACTGCACCCTAAAATTAAACAGAACACCTGGATCTTGACCAGTTTACCTTCGATCATTACGGTGTATGGCGACCAATCGAATTGTTCCTGTTCTCCGGGCTTTGTTTCATATCGCATATAGGGCGGGTCAATTTTAGGTGGGAATTTTCACAACTCTTGAGACTTACTACAATCAGACTGATGACACCTAAAAAATCATCGAATTGTTTGATGAAATACTTATATCCTTGCCTACTATTTTAATTTAATTTAAATATAAATCCAATGCCACAGGCTCATCTTAATCCTTTTTCCATTGAGTGCCAAAATGTTCCACAAAGGCGATCTCTGATAGCTCACGACGATTACCTGAAGCTTTGGCATCACCGGCTGGATAGCCAATTGCGATCACAGCCATCAATTCCAGAAAATCCGGAGCTTTTAATAAATGGCTTACATCCTCTTTCTTATTCAATATTTCACCAAGCCACACAGCTCCCAGACCTGAGCTATGTGCTGCCAGTAACATATTCTGTATGGCAGCACCACATGCCTGAGTATCCTTGGTATAATCATACATGGCATTCCGGTCAAGAAATACAGCAATTAATAACTGTGCACTCTGGATGATATGGCCGTACCTGGTACATTCAGCTAGTGAGTTGGCAGTGCCTTCATCCCTGATCACGATAAAACGCCAGGGTTGATTATTAAGACCTGACGGGGCCCATCGACCTGCTTCTAAAATATCTCTGATTATACTGTCTTCTACAGGAAGAGGTGAAAATTTCCTGATACTTCTGCGGGATTTTATTGTGTCAAGCATATAACCATATTTAAAGCAGAATTTTCATTGTTGGAATTACTTTTTATAATAAAAACATAATTATTATTATTCCAAAAGAACGAATAACGGGGCTCTTGTGTGCCTTTTGATATGGAGTATGTTTTCATCCTGGTAACACTGTGCCCATTTATGGCAGGGGTGGTAAAGATATCTCCATTTGTTGCTGATTCTTTTCTGGACTTATAATCTTCAATAAAATTGATAGCATTTGATTCTGTATCAAATTCTATAACATCGAGATATACATCATTATAATTTTGGTCCTTATAAATCTCTTCTCCTGAATTAATGATATTTTCGTAATCCTTGTCATATTCTGAAAAATCAGGATAAGTACCCAGAAATTCATACCCCTCAGGGAGATCTGCAATAACTACTAATGAATTAATACCTTGATCGATAGTATGATCAGTGTCATCATCTGTGCCTTCAATACACCCGGATGAAATAATTGCAAGAATTAAAATCGTTAAAAAAATTGCTTTTTTTATAAAAATCACCACATTATTTTATTTAAAAAAAAATGTTGAAGGGATTTAAAATCCCTTCATGTTTATTTTGGTTATTCACGCTTTCTCAGTACAAGATATGCTACAGCCAGAAGACCTGCAATTGCGAATACTGCTTCGAAACCAGGCTCTTTGGTTGGTTTCTCAGTAACAACTACAGTTGGTTTTTCTGTTGTGTCAATTATTGCTGTTGCACCAGTTGTTGCTACTTCTGTGGCATTAATATCTACAGTTACTACTGGAGTAGGTTTAACCGTGGTTATTATTCCAGGTTCTCCTACCTGAACTTCATTATAGATATAGAATCTGACTGGTTCAGTTGATTTTGTGTCACCAACTCTGATGCTCAGGAAATCAGGAATCATTTCCTTGGTATTACCGCGGGTAATGCTGGTTGTACCATCCTGTTCCTTTAACTGGAGAGTGTTTGCAGTATCAGTGAATTCTAATCCGAAGTATTTATCTTCGTCAAGTTCGAGGACATCAGTGCTGATGATTTCAGCATCATCTATCTTGACCATGTTCGCTGACATACCGGCAAATACTTTCTCCACGTGGATCTTGGCAATTACTACATCTGATTCGCCAGCAAGGGTATCATTATAATAACCCCAGCCAGCTAAAGAACCAGCAACACCCGCCGGTGATGCGATGATATCTTCAACTGGACTGCCATCCTGCTCCATAACCATCCAGACCTGTTCACCGTTAACGTCAATATCCTGCACAACAATGGTAAATCCTTCTCCAATATCCCAGACATCGCCCTGTCTCAGGGTAATAGTCTCATCTGACTCGAAATCGACTAGATACTTGCTGAGTTTAGTAACATCCTCACCAATAGCCAGATATTTTTCACCAAGCCATGCAATATTCTTCCGACCGTTTTCATCGGTCCATGCTGTAGACAAATATGTGAAACCATCTTCTGCAATGGTAGTCTCGTCGTCATAATTTATATTAAGAGACTCGCCTTCGCCACTTTCTGGACTATAAGTAATTTCATCCAGATCTATGTAGAACATGGGTAACTGATTTGCATTGAAGAAAGTATTGTTATTGCCACTAGAAGTTTCTTCTGTAGCATTGACAATAGGACCATGCTGTTCATATATACCTGGGGTGGTCACTTCTTTGTAGATATAGAATCTGACCGGTTCAGTTGATTTTGTGTCACCAACTCTGATGCTCAGGAAATTAGGAATCATTTCCTTGGTATTACCGCGGGTAATGCTGGTTGTACCATCCTGTTCCTTTAACTGGAGAGTGTTTGCAGTATCAGTGAATTCTAATCCGAAGTATTTATCTTCGTCAAGTTCGAGGACATCAGTGCTGATGATTTCAGCATCATCTATCTTGACCATGTTCGCTGACATACCGGCAAATACTTTCTCCACGTGGATCTTGGCAATTACTACATCTGATTCGCCAGCAAGGGTATCATTATAATAACCCCAGCCAGCTAAAGAACCAGCAACACCCGCCGGTGATGCGATGATATCTTCAACTGGACTGCCATCCTGCTCCATAACCATCCAGACCTGTTCACCGTTAACGTCAATATCCTGCACAACAATGGTAAATCCTTCTCCAATATCCCAGACATCGCCCTGTCTCAGGGTAATAGTCTCATCTGACTCGAAATCGACTAGATACTTGCTGAGTTTAGTAACATCCTCACCAATAGCCAGATATTTTTCACCAAGCCATGCAATATTCTTCCGACCGTTTTCATCGGTCCATGCTGTAGACAAATATGTGAAACCATCTTCTGCAATGGTAGTCTCGTCGTCATATGTTATATTAAGAGACTCGCCCTGGGTTTCTGGATTAAAAGTAATTTCATCCAGATCTATGTAGAACATAGGTAATTGATTTGCATTGAAGAAAGTATAGTTATTGCCAAGCGTAGTTTCATTTGTAGCATTGACAATAGGACCAGCACTTTCAAAACGACTAACCTCTTTCATGGCACTTGCAGGCATTACTGACAACATCAGCAATACTACAAAACCAACAGCAGTTAGTGTTGTAATTTTATTCATTATTTCTATTCCCTCCAAATTTATTATTTTTATTTACCCGCCATTGCGGGTTTGTATTTGAGTGATTAATTTCATAACACTGATCGGCCTGCAATAAAGCGGCGTCCCAGAGTAACTAATCCGTCCACGTCAATCAAACCAGAGTGGTTCGACGATTGTCGCAGGCGTTTTTATCACCCTCTTAATCCCGTCATACGGATTATAAGTGTCTTATAAGTTATTACCCTTTTAAATCTTTTGTGGTCGGATTTAGGTCAAAACAAGCATTCGGCTCCATTGTGGCCAACGAAATGGGTTACACATATTGTCGAAGTCGGATGTTAAATTCGCGAATGAAGTCAAAGTACCAAACGAACAGATACATTTCTCTTATTCAAATATTCCTTGGTATCATCAACCGTATATTCCCCGAAATGAAATATACTGGCCGCAAGCGCCGCATCAGCATGCCCATCCACAAATGCATCATACATGTGTTCAGGTCCTGATGCCCCTCCTGATGCTATAACAGGAATATTCACACTATCAGAAATAGTCCGTGTAATTGGGATATCATATCCATCATAGGTCCCATCCCTGTTCATACTTGTCAGTAAGATCTCACCGGCACCCAGACTTTCTGCCTGTTCAGCCCATAAAACTGCATCAATACCTGTAGGAGTCCGCCCACCATATATCACCACCTCATACCAGGCAGGTGTACCATCTTCAAGAGAGATAATCCTCTTGTCAGCATCATCCCCGATATCTGTATTTCTACGGCAATCAATAGCTGTTACAATACACTGTGAGCCGAAGACCTTTGACGATCTCTCAATTAATGAAGGATCTTTTATTGCAGCCGTATTGATTGAAACTTTATCTGCCCCTGACCGGAGAATATCCTTAATATCCTGGATCGTGTTAATCCCGCCACCCACTGTCAGAGGAATAAATACCTCATCGGCTGTACGTTCTATCACATCGATCATTGTCGACCGGCCTTCGTGAGATGCAGTAATGTCCAAAAAGACAAGTTCATCTGCCCCCTGGCTGTTATACTCCTTGGCAAGCTCGACCGGATCGCCTGCCCGCCGCAGGTCTACGAATTCGATTCCCTTAACAACACAACCGCCTGCCTCGTCCAGGGTTACGTCCAGACATGGTATGATACGTTTAGTAAGCATTTACGTTCCTTCTGACAATTATTATATTTAAAGCCCGGACTTAAAGGGGAAATATATTTTATAACTGACATACATTCATGAGCATCATATCTTATTATACTAACCATAACAACAGGAGGATTCAAATTCAATGTCAGATTTCCCAACCGATAAGCCTGTACTGATCACATGTGGACTGCCATATGCTAATGGCAAATGTCATATCGGGCACTTGCGCACTTATATCCCGGCTGATATTTTTGTCAGGTCATTACAAAAACAAGGACAAGATACAGTATTTGTCTGCGGTTCAGATACTCACGGCACACCCATAGTGGTAAGTGCCGAAGAAGCAGGTACAACCCCTGAAGAATTGATTGAAAGATACCACAACCACTTTGATGAAGTATTCAAGAGCCTGGGTATTCATTTCGATTTTTTTGGAAGCACTAACGGGCCTGTAAACCACCACCGTACAACTGAAATTGTCAATAAACTAATAGAAAATGATAAAGTATATACAAAAATGATCGATCTGGCATATTGCAAAAACTGCAATCGATTCCTGCCAGATAGATATGTGGAAGGCATCTGCCCCTATTGTGAATCACCTGCCAGGGGAGATGAATGTGACCAGGGTTGCGGGCGTCATCTCGAACCTGGGGAAATACGTGAACCTGTTTGCAAGATCTGCGGAAATGGAGCTATCTATAGAGAACAGGAACATTTTTTCTTTAAACTATCTTCATTCAGGAATTTCCTGCTCGATTACCTTGAGACACTGGAAGGCACTGCCAATGCCCGCAACTATGCTAAAGAATGGGTGCATTCCGAACTCAAGGATTGGTGCATTACCCGGAACCTGGAATGGGGTGTGAAATTCCCTGGAAATGAAGACCTTGTGGTTTATGTGTGGGTTGACGCACCCATCGGTTATATTTCATTTACTGAAGAATATTGCAATAACATTGGGCGGGACTGGAAACAGATCTGGCAGGGCGATTCCAGTATTATTCATTTTATCGGGTTGGATATAGCATATCATCACTGCATATTCTGGCCTGCCATGTTAAGTGGTGCTGACTATTCATTACCCAGGTCGGTAGTAGCTTCTGGCATGGTAAAGATAGAGGATAAGACCTTCAGTAAAAGCAGGGGATATGTGGTCTGGGTAAATGAAGACTACCTTGATCACGGCTTCCATCCGGACCTGCTGCGATATTACCTGGCCAGCTATACATCCCATACAAAGGAACTGAACTTTTCATGGAAGGTGTTCCAGGAAAAAGTCAATAACGAACTGGTGGGTTCACTGGGCAATTTCCTGTACCGTACACTTCATTTCACTCAAAAGAATTTTGGTTCAGTGCCTGAGCAGCCAGTCTCAGCCGAAGTATTTAATGAGATTAAGGAGACCATAACAAAAGTAGTGGAGGCCATGGATGAATATGAGTTTAAGAAAGCTATTGATAGCATAATGGGCCTGGCTAATTACGGTAATACGTATTTCCAATCCAACGAACCCTGGCACTTGATTAAGAATAACCCAGATACCTGTGCCAGTGTAGTAAAAGACTGCCTGCAGATCGCAAAGGCACTGGTATTGCTCAATGAACCTGTGTTGCCAGTGAAAATGAAAGAAGCATGGACGCAATTGGGAATTAAAAGTGATGTCAGCGAGCTTACATATCATGAAGCTCTGAAAGAAATTGAATCTGGAAAAAGCCTGCCCAAGCCTGCTATTCTGTTTGAGAAGATCGATGATAAAAAAATTGATGAGATGGAAGCTATTTTGAATAAAAGGGTGGCTGAGGCAAGAGCCAAAGAGCAAAAGCCCACAAACAGGGTTCCTGAAGTTACGTTTGACGAATTCCAAAAAATGGACATCAGGGTGGGAACAGTAATTACAGCAGAACCAATAAAAGGTTCAGATAAGCTACTAAAACTAAATGTTGATATCGGAGAGCCAAAACCAAGACAGGTGGTGGCGGGCATTGCCCGGACCCATAAGCCTGAAGATCTATTGGAGAGGCAAATCGTCTTATTGGCAAATATGAAACCTGCTAAATTATTTGGTGTGGAATCAAAAGGAATGATCCTGGCTGCTGACGAAAATGGAGCCATCTTACTGCAGCCGGAACGAAAAACAAATAACGGTACAACTGTTAAATAGATCACCTAAAAAAAAAGAAAGGGGCATGACGGATCGGAGGGGATGGATACGATACCGTTTATTGCCCCAATACGTATTTATTAGTAAGAACTTATTCATAATGTTTTCTATTGATATACTATAATCATTAACAAATAAATATTAATTCCTGGTGAAATAAATGGAAAAAGAATGGGAGATAAATCTCAATATCCCTGATATTGGTTCATTGGTCACACTACTTGGTGCTGCATTATCTTCAGCCATTATGGGTGTTGGTAATGTTTTATATGTAGTGATGATGGTGACCACAGCTTATGAGGCAAAAGGAAAAGAATTTTTATTAAGTTTGATAAATCCAAATGCAAACCTGACCTTTGAAGCAAGATTCGTATTGGTAGTTGGAACACTGCTGATAATATCAGCGATTTTCTTCTTTGTAACAATGCTTTTATCAATCTACGAGTCCCATGCGGTCTCAAAGGGTGTTATTTCCATTTTCAGCAATCGTTGGTCAGGAAAAGATGAAACGGGCCCTGATATTGAATGCAATAAATCCTTCTATTGGCGGGGTACTTATCAGGGGCCAGAAAGGCACTGCAAAATCCACTGCTGTAAGAGGGCTGGTGGAGATATTACCTGAGATCGAGGTTGTGGCAGGAGACACATACAGCTGTGATCCATACAATGAAGAAAAGTTCTGCTGGGAATGCCAGATACGAAAAAAGGAAGGCACAATTACTGCAGAAAAACGGCCTATGAGAGTGGTGGATTTGCCAGTGGGTGCCACTGAGGACCGGGTAGTGGGAAGTCTTGATATCGAAAAAGCTGTCACACAAGGTCTAAAAGCATACGAACCAGGAATTCTGGCAGAAGCTAACCGCGGTATCCTGTATGTGGATGAGATCAACCTGCTGGATGATTTTGTAGTGGATGCACTGCTGGATGCGGCTGCTATGGGCGTGAACACGGTCGAGCGGGAAGGTGTCAGTGTCAGCCATCCTGCCAGTTTCATAATCGTAGGAAGCATGAACCCGGAAGAGGGCGAATTAAGACCCCAGCTGCTTGACAGGATCGCCCTCCAGGTGGAAGTTGTGGGAATCCCTGATATCGAACAGAGGGTCGAGATCATAGAGCGCGGCAATAAGTTTAACGAAAAACCTGAAGCTTTCAAAAAAGAGTTCGAATCAGAACAGGATCGGTTACGGGCCAGGATCGTGAAGGCGCAGCAGTTGGTTCCTTCTGTTATTACCACACGGGATAATCTCCAGACCATTGCCGAGGTCTGTATAGAGTTCAATGTTGACGGTCACAGGGCAGATATTATGATCGAGAGAACAGCCCGTACCAATGCAGCTTTTGAAGGACGGGACAGGGTTACTAACGAAGATATTGTAGAAGCTGCTGAAATGGTGCTGCCCCACAGGATGAGAAAGAGACCATTTGAGGAAGAGGAGTTCAGTGTTGAACAGTTGAGGCGTCTGGTCGGGAAATGAGCGAGAAAATTGCAGGGAGGATGCGGAATAATCTAAAAAGGGATTATGGGATTAAAGTATTTCACATCGGCAAACCCCTTCTGGCAATCAGGATACCAAAAAAGGATATCAGTCAATTCGATCCTCAGGACATTGAAGCAATAACAGAGCAAATTCAACAATATAGTGATCAGATCCGCCTTGATGAACTGGTCCATGCATATGTTCTGGCTGATAGATCATATGTGATATTGGACCCCCAAGATGTTATCAATGTAGTTTTTGAACATGAAGTGCCAGTAAAACCTGATATTAAAAAATCCGGTACGGCAATTGAAGAAGTAACCTTGAGTGAAATTTCAGACGTGCCGGAAACAACAGATAGCGAAAAGACGGACGAAACCGTTGTTCTAAATATTCTTAGTGATTTTGCAAAGCGAAAAAGAAAAAAATTGTCTTTAGGCCAGCTAAAAAGCGGCAGGCGGGCAGAAGTGCTGACCAAAGGAAAAAGGGGGAGATATGTCAGACACCGAATACCTGATGGTAAGGTAAATGATATTGCAATTGCTCCTACCATAAGGGCAGCGTCGATACACGCTAAAGATGGTCGTATCCAGGTGAAAAAGAGTGATTACAGGGAGAAAGTGAGGCGCAGGCGTATCGCCACTCTAATCGATATCGTCCTGGATACAAGCGGCAGTATGGATGAAATAGATAAGGTAGATATCACCCGCAGTGTTATTGTAGCCCTTTTGAAGGATGCCTATCAGCGCAGGGATAAGGTATCCATGGTCTCATACAGCGGACGCAAAGCTGAGACCGTATTACCCTTTACCTCATCAGTGGAAAGGGCTAAGAGGTATCTTGAGAATATACCGTTCGGTGGTACAACACCCCTGGCTTCAGGTATCTTAACAGGACTGCATGGACTGCATAACGAGATCAAAAAGGATCCCTCTAATATTCCCATTATGATATTGGTGACAGACGGCAAAGCAAACGTGCCGTTGGAAGTAGGAGGTAATATTCATAGGGAACTAATGGTTGTGTTGAAATACCTGGTCAATGAAGGGATCCATGTACTTGTTGTGGATATGAGCAGCGAGGGATCATATCTTGCAAGAGAGATCTCAGAAAAGTCTGGGGGACGATATTACCATCCTGAACACCTGAGCAAGGAAAATCTCTATAAAATTATCAGTAATGAACGGGATGATGTTTCTTATTTTGCAAAAGTAGAATGAGGATAAGACGAATAGTATTTATTGATGAATGAAACAAATTAGTTTCTATCTTTAGAGGGTATGTAATGAATATTAGCATTAATCCTATAGGTGTAATTAAAAAATCTGGTAAACGGGCAAAAATACTGATATATTCTGACTTCGAAAGTATTATCAGTAATGTTACCGGCGACATCCAGAAAGGTATTGAGCTACTGGTTGTACACCGAAATGCCAAAAAAGACACAGATCATCAGGTACAGGTATCAAAGGCTACATTAGTAGAAAGAGTAGGCAACCTTTTGACAGTCAGTGGAATCGTATCTGCTGATGGTGATTCAGTAATCGACTTGAGACGAATGGACGACATCTCCTGCTGAGGCAAAAGCAATGGGTGTTGATCTGTCTGATATTTTTGAAAAACATGAGATAGAATTAGGGGACCTTGCCGGTGAGGTGATCGCTGTAGATGCGTACAATACCCTGTACCAGTTTCTCAGTATTATCAGGCAGCGGGACGGCACCCCGCTTAAAAATTCCAGGGGTGAGGTGACATCCCATTTATCAGGGTTTTTGTACCGTACTACGAATCTGGTTGAAGCTGGAATCAGACCGATTTTTGTTTTTGACGGCAGACCTCCCAGTTTCAAGGCCGAGACCCTGGAAGCACGAAAGAATATCCGCGAAAAGGCCAAGCAGCGCTGGGAGGAAGCAAAGGCTGCCGGAGAAGAGGAACTCATGGTCCATGCCCAGGCCTCGTCCAGAATTGAAGGCGGCATGGTGGAAGATGCAAAGGCCCTGCTGGGATATATGGGCATTCCAGTGGTGCAGGCTCCGTCTGAGGGTGAGGCCCAGGCTGCTCATATGGTGCTGTCAGGAGATGCCGACTTCACCGCTTCCCAGGACTATGATGCATTGGTGTTCGGTTCACCAAAGGTAGTGCGCAACCTGACAGTCACTGGCAAACGAAAACTGCCAAGGAAAAACGTCTATATTGAGGTAAAACCCGAGATCATGGACCTTGAAGAGGTATTGTCAGCACTTGAGATCTCCAGGGAACAATTGGTGGACATTGCATTATTAGTAGGAACAGACTACAATCCCGGGGTAAAGCGGGTTGGACCGAAGACTGCCCTGAAACTGATAAAAAAACATGGGGTTGTTGAGGCTGTGCTCACTGAACTGGGTGAAAGGATCGAAAACCTGCAGCAGATCAGGGATTTCTTTTTGTATCCTGAAGTAAGTTCAGATTACCAGATATCCTGGAGATCGCCCCGGGAATCTGAAATAATCGATCTGCTGTGTGGAAAACATGACTTTTCCGAAGTCCGGGTAAAAGGCGCCATTGATAGACTTATTGAAGCTTCTGATGCTGGCCAGCAGACCCTTGACCAGTGGTTCTGAAACCTGAAAAAAGAATTAATATCATAAATAATATGACAGAAGATACATATTCCATAGTCTGGAAACTTGAAACTCAGCTGATTATTAAACCGAAAGTTATTATTCAGGAAAATTCAGGGGAAAAAATCCATGAACAAAGAGGAGAATACCTCGTGCAGGGTTAAAGTTGTGGGCAGGGATGATAAGAACAGGCCGATCTTAGAATTTTATGGCGATGAGGCCGAGTGCGGAAGTGTGCTTGCTGTTCTGGCAGGTAAAGAGGAAATAGTTATACGAACAAAAAAGTCTGCTTGAATCTATATATTTCATGATATATCTTGACACATCTTTTCTTTATTCACTTATCATGAAAGATAAAATGCATCCATTTTGCCAGGTTATATGGGATGATGCACGGTCACAAAAGTTGACAATGGCAGTTAGTATGCTTACAATATGGGGGCTGTAAAAAAGTTTGGTGTTAGCATTAGAAACCAACCTGACCCAATCTTTGCGGTCTTTGCGCCCTTTGCGGTGAATAGAGAAAAAGCCCACCGCAAAGACCGCGAAGGACGCAAAGTGAAAGGAAGTGTGAATATAATAAATCGAATTAGACTGTAAAATAAACCTCAACACCAAAAGATTTGACGGCCCCGAAACACCGTAAAAGTATAATCCTTTATTCCCGTTAATTTAGCACCATACTTAGTTTCAGAATGTTCCTCCTGGGGATTTTGCATAATTTTTATTGAAAATCGATAGCCTGTGACTTATTAATATTAACAACGAACTGAACGAACTGACACGAACTCCGGAGTTTGTTTTGAGTTCGTTGTTTCGTTTTTATGTATATATTATGTCTATCTAGGCATTATAATTTTTGATCAAATTCCGTATTTGCTGGCATCATAATGCCTAAAAAGTTGGGAATTTAGGATATAGTACGTTTGTCCGGGGTTCAGCCCTTCAACTAAAAATCAACCGCAGATGAACGCAAATGAACGCAGATATAATTTTTATGAAAGTGAATACAATACCTGAAAATGTCACATTCCATTCCTTTCAAGATATTCAATCCAATCATCAAGACCAAAATGCTCTAATGAACCTTTGAAATGTTCTATGTCGAATTTCTCCCACTGCTTGAACATGAGCGGTAAATTATGCAGGGCATTAGCTATATTTGCTATTTTTTTGATTTCATCGTTCAGGTCCATATTTCTTTCAGCCGCACATCTAATCGTCACAAGGTTCGAGTATAAAATGTCCGAATATATCTTCAGTTCTTTTTCGGTGGGCATGATGGTATCCATATCAGTGTTTTTCAAGGTATACGGAACATCCCTCTCACACACCGCTTCTTCGTACTCACTTTTTCTGCCAGTTTTAAACACAATCCCGCCGCTGTCACCGGCTATTCTGATATCCGGCCTGACCGATGGATAGAAATACGGTGTGAGGTGGTCGTGGTGCACGAATACATAGTACCACCTGCCGTTCTCTGATCTGAAGTGGAATATGGGCGGGCCGTCGTAGTAGACGTTGGGGAAGTCTTTAGCGCAGTCCATGCAGGTGTGGACCGGTTCGTGGGGCGGGGTTTTGGATGGGACGGCGCAGACGGCGGGGGTTTGGGTGCAGATTTCGCAGATCAAGGGGAATCAACTCGAATTGGATGGGTTTTGACATTATGTATTAATCGGTATTCATCGGGATGTTATTTAATATAAGTGTCTATAATATAGGATGGATGAGACGTGAAATAGATGATATGCTATTGGACCGGATTCTTGTGAAAAATAAAAACCGGGAGAATTTATTATCTAAATTCGCTACGAAAAGCTCTGACAGCATCCGTAGAAGAGAAGAACCTGATGATGTGCGCTCAAAGTTCTTCCGGGATTCGGACCGCATTATTCATTCTAAAGCGTATACACGGTATATTGATAAAACACAGGTTTTCTATCTGTTTGAAAACGACCACATCACACACCGGGTACTTCATGTTCAGATGGTCTCGAAAATTGCAAGACAGATAGGAAGGGCGCTGGGTTTGAATGAAGACCTCATTGAAGCAATCGCGTTAGGTCATGATATAGGTCATGCACCTTATGGGCATGAAGGAGAGACCTATCTTTCCGAACTCTGCAAAAAGCATGGTATTGGCGGTTTTCATCATAATGTGCAGAGTGTAAGGTTTCTGGATAAAATTGAAAATCAGAACCTTACGCTTGAGGTACTGGACGGGATTCTGTGTCATGATGGTGAAAGTTATGATCGGTTTATAAGGCCAAATCGAAATAAGTCATTGGATATGTTTGACAGGGAAATTGAGGATAAGACATATAAGAATATTGAATTGACACCCATGACTCTGGAAGGTTGCGCTGTCAGAATTGCTGATATGATCAGTTTTGTTGGAAGGGATATTGAAGATGCTATCACAGTAGGATTGATCACAAGGGATCAGATACCTGTAATTTGTGCAGAAACCATAGGAAATAACAACAGGGAAATAATAAATACGCTTGTCATCGATGTGATCGAGAACAGTTATGGTGAGGACTGCATTTCATTTAGCAGTGAGGTCTGGCGGGCACTGGAAGATCTGAGGAATTTCAATCTGAAAACAATCTACGAGAATCCCAGGATAAAAACCCAGTCCGGTAAGATCAGGTTAATGTACGGGTTCATGTTTGAAACTTTTTTGGAAGACATGGAAAGAAAAAATCTTAATTCCAATATCTATCAACATCATGTGAATTATTACCAGAGTAGTGGCTATGGTGAGAGATATTCTGAACCTGAAATTGTAAGAGATTTTATCGCAGGGATGACTGATAACTATTTTAACAATACTTTTAAAGAATCGTTCCTGCCTAAAAAATGCAGATATACTGTGGAAGAGTGCGAAAAATCAGTTATATTGGAAGTGGATTGATTATGAAAATCTATATTGCAGGACCGCTTTTTTGTGACGCAGAACTTGAATACAATGAAAAGCTTGATAAATTCCTGTCAGACCTTGGTTTTACCACGTTTCTTCCCCAGAGGGATGGGTACAAACTGGCAGAGCTTGAAAAGCAGGTGAGCAGGCCCGAAGCTTTGAGGCTTATTTTTGAAAGGGATGTGCAGGAGATAAAGGAATGTGACGTGGTGGTGTTCAATATGGATGGCAGGGTCCCTGATGAGGGGGCATGTGTTGAGATAGGGATCGGATATGCCCTGGGGAAGGAGTGTGTGGGTTTGAAGACTGATGTGCGGGGTGCGTTTGATGGTGCTGATAATCCTATGGTGCTGGGGGCGCTGAGGTTTCGGGTGGCTGGGAGTTTGGAGGAGGTTGGGGAGATGCTGGTGGAGGAATGGTAATAATGGAATATAGAGACGTGGTTTGAAAATGATCAAAATTGAAAAATTCAAAGAAACTGTACAGGTCCGCAGTTATCATCCTGAACTGGATATGGAAGATGTGGTTGAAGTAAAAAATCTCCCTCTGGTTAGATTTTCCTCTCATGAACGTCCTTTTTTTATGTTTGAGAACCATTGCCAGAATCCTGACTGTGATTGCAACGAAACCATTCTCGCTTTTAACGAAATAGATGAGATGGGAGCTCAAATTGCGAATCCAATAACATTTGATATCTCTCTGGATCATGTTACGTGGCAGGAGATAAGAAAAATAAAACGGCCAAAAAAAGTTCAATCTCTCGTTGATGAGTTCGTTAGTGATCTCTCTGATGAAATGAAGAGCGAATTTAAGGCGAATTATAACAATACGAAGGCAGAGTCATGCAATGTAGCAAAGTTCGAGATGCCTGTCGAAGATGTCTATGCTGGAACAGTGGTGTCGTACGCTGCTGTTTTTGGTGATGACGGAAGTATATTATCCGGGGGAACAGGATTTGGTTTCCTTGTCGAATATGAAGAGCTAAAATTCTTTGTCGATGACCAGTATTGTATTGATCCCCTGTGTGAATGTGATGGGGTTCGCCTTGTCTTTCTAAAGATAAATGAAAGAACTGGAATTGCTTATGACCTGTTCACCATTAGAGTACCTTTTAAGAATGAGATCGAAATTGATGGTAAACTTACCAGATATACAACAGAAGAGATCAAACAGATATATGATCACTGGCTGAAGTCTGATCCGCAGATTATGGACATCCTGGAAACTCGATACAGGAAGATGAAGTGGGTTGGTCAACGTTTAGTTGAAAGGCATATCTCTAAGAAGCCGCATAAGCACACCGCGGGTGCCGGGCAAAAAAAGATCGGTCGCAATGACCCATGTCCATGCGGCAGCGGGAAAAAATACAAGAAATGCTGCGGTAAACCAAAATGAACCTGGAATGATCACATCTACCTGATATTCACAGATCAAAAGAAAATACCTGTGCCGCGGCGGTGGGTTCTGTTTCAGCGAACAGGGCAGTGAAGATTCCCGTTGAAAATTGACCCCTTTTTCCCACCAATTTTGACCCACTCCCTATATGTGTCAATAGCGGTTTAAAATTCCTCTCCTCTTTTAGATGGACGGCAAGGTTACTGATGAAGGGGCGTGTGTTGAGATTGGGATTGGATATGTCCTGAGGAAGGAGTGTGTGGGTTTGACGGTGGTGATAATCCGATGGTGCTGGGGGCGCTGAGGTTTCGGGTGGCTGGGAGTTTGGAGGAAGTTGGGTGGGATTAATGAGATCTGAGCCCAAAGCAAATCTGATAAGATAGCTTAAAAATCCAAAACAAACCCTGATAAAAGCTCAAATCCAAAAAAATTTCATATATGAAGCTCTGACCAACTTAAAATCAACAATAACATCAACAACGAACTTGTACGAACTGGAACGAACTCCAGTCGTCTTGAGTTCGTATCGAGTTCGTTGCTAATTTCTCCATCACATCGCTGGTGCGCAAAGCGATACGACGGCACATCGCGTTTTGCGGAAGCGCAACAAATTAATTTAGTGTGATTTATAATTTTCAGACAGGATTTACAGAATGGAAAAAAATTATCCTGTAGATCCTGTTATCCTGTCGAATCGGCGCCTTCGCCTTTAATTTTTTGCGAAAATCAGTGCTTGTTTTGCTTAATATGAAAAAATAAAGAATTTTATCGAATTTGCCACAGGCTCATCTAATTAATCTTTCCGAACTCATCTAAAACTGCTTTTTTATACAGTTCGTCGAAGTTGTCCTGCTTTCGGAATTCATATGACTGACGTATGAGATCCATGATATCTTCAAAATTCTCTTCATTTAAAATGATCTGTCTATTGCCATGTGGTATTGCATCTCTATATGGTTTTGAGAGGTTCTTTGGATCATTGAAATTGTCGGGATTTACGCGTATCCAGAGGAACAGATTTTTTCCTGAAAGTTTTATGACCAGCCATGCTTTTGCTCTGTCTTTATTATATTTTATTGCATAATGCTGTCTATGTTCTTGATACTCAATCAGAGGATCATCAAATTCATGCTTGATTCGTTCAATTAGGATGTTTAAAGTATTACGTGCAGTGTGTGATAAACAATTCACAAAATAAACTTTCGGAAATGGATTTATGTGAACCTGTTTGGATGCATTGGAATTTCTTGAATTATCATTAGAGATTTCTGATTGATTTGATAATTCTTTTCTCGTATTTGTTAGTGTTTGAAATGGAATATACAGGAGATCTCCTTCCTGCCATTTCAAAATGCTTATGATTTCGTCTGGGATTCTCAACAAATGTCCAATATCGTCTTTTTCGAGAGGAATTTCAATTTCGAGTTTCATATTTTCACGTTCAATTTGTGTTAATTATGTAATTTAAGTAATGATATACATTGTTTTCTTCTGTAAAGGTATTGAATTACTTGTTTTAGAAAGATTTTTATAGGATTATGGAATATCAAATATTTATACGACTATGGAAGTGCCAAGATGAACCTTAGATTAAAACAACTAAAAAGACCATCCGAAGAACGTGATAAAACCATTGAAATATTAAAGATAATAGAACAGGACCACTCTTACAACAAACCGCTAATACATGCAGTCAATAACAGATTATTTCTGCATATTTTAGCTGCCATTGAACTGCTACGGCCTGATCTAAAATTTGCGACAGAACCTTTTCATTATGATAAAGAGGCACAGTCTCATAATCCAGTTATGTAGTAAAAAGTAACTATATTATCACAACA
>JACUTQ010000009.1 GCA_014859725.1 Methanosarcinales archaeon
ATTCCATAAAAATATATTTTCCCATTTACCATTTAATTTGAAGAAGATACATAAAAATCAACAATTTCCTGTTTTCCATTGGAGTCCTCTTTTTTATATTTTAGGACTAAAATGAATAAAGCAGTCAATCTATATTCATGGATTTTACTTTTAAGAAGATGGCTGATATCATCCAGTATCAAACCAGTATACTTTTTTGCGACCTTGCGCTGCTCAGGTACCTTGATTCCAAGAAATATGTCACCCTCGCCATACTGGCCTTTACCTGTCTTGAAAAATTTCGATAATGTTTTGGCTTTTACTGGATCATTAAGAGTTTGAAGGTCTTTTTTTATGTTCTTAAGATTGTTGGACATATAAGTTGATATATTTTTAAGGTAAATGTGTTTTTTGTACTTAATAAAGCTGTTAATCTAATCTCTCTTATGGGAGGGCGCTTGAAAATCATGGAAAATATAAAGACTATGCTGACGACCAAGATTTCGCTAATAAAATCCTAAGTGAAGATCATTACCGGGTCCGTTTAGAGGGGAAAAATAGAATGGAATGGTTCAGCGACATCCACCATCGACTAATCAGATTTACATCTGAGCGGCAGGTACATATCGAGACTGACCATCCTGAAATGGATAGACAATTCAATAAAATAAAGGAGATATGTTATGGAAAAATAAGTGAAAATCTGGTATGATAAGGAGGGGGACTATCTTGAAGTCATATTTGAACAAAAAGCCGGATATTTCAAAGAAACTGATAATGATGCTGTAATGGAAAAGGTGGATGAGAATGCTTTGGATGAAAAACATCCAATCTCAGTGAGTCTTAAAAGTAGTGTCGCACAATGTTAGACCGGAGTTTTAAAAACGGAGAGATTCAGAGACTAAAATATCAGAAAACCATAAATGAAAAACGGAATAATTTCACAAATCCTGTTTTTTCCAAAGCGATTCCCCTCCCCTCTCTTTTTTTTTCAGCAATCCTGATATTGTCATCTGCTCCAGAATTTGAGTCAGATCGCTAAAACTGACCAATAACTGGAAATCCCTATTTAAATTCTGCTGGATCTCATTAGTATTAACGTACTTATCCCGCATCACCCGTTTGATAAATCCCGAAATATCTTCAAACGCCGCCCAGGGATATATGATCCACCGCCACTTAATAATTCTATGTACAAAGAAATCCGGTGCGAAGGTTGAACAGGTCTTGTGCTGGAGGACTGCGGTTCTAACTGATGCAGGATTGTGTTTACTCAAGTAATTCTGGGCGGCGAGCAGTGTATCTCCGGTATCGGTGATATCATCTACAAGCAGCACCTTAAGCCCTGAGATATCTGTTGATAATCCAAACTTGATATGAGCCTCTCTTTCAAGGGTAGCTGCCACACCCCAGTGTTCGATCCTTATACTGGTCAGGTCACGGAATCGCAGATAATCACATACTATCCGGGCCGGGACATATCCTCCCCTGCCGACTGCCACTATAATATCAGGTTTATATCCTGACTTATTGATTATATTTGCCAGCTGCCTGGACATTCGTAATGCTCCACCCCAGGTTATTAACTGGCACCTGAACTGATCTTTTTTCGTATAATCAGAGCCCATTTCCATAATTAAAACATTTAACTATATTATAATAACTTTTTTGTATTTTATTCACGAGATAGTACCATAAGTATGAAAATCCCTGATCTGAAAAAAAGCATGAAATATCGCAATAAGATCAAGCAACTAACGACTTTGTTCAACAGCAAGAAAGACGAACTGGCAATAGGGTGCCAGGGATATCATGACATTCTCGGGTTTGTGGACCATTGCCAGCGGTACGGGATCACGGACAGAGGCCAGGAGAAGATGCTGGATAGCTGGATAGACCTGTTAGAGCGCTGGCCCTTTGTGGGTAATGCCTCCTCGGGAACACTGTCTTATTATCAACAGCAAAAAACAATGGCAAAGCAGCACTTTAAATGTACGGTGTGCGGCCGCCCGGCTGATGAGATCCATCATAAAATTCCCAGATCAAAAGGGGGTCAGAATAATCCCCAAAATCTTGCAGCCCTATGCTTTGAATGCCATGAGAGGATACATAAAAAACAAACATAAATAAAAATAATAATAATAATGTCTGGACAGGATTTGATTTCCAGACTTAGCTATAAAAGATTAAATAATGTGAGGTTGTAAATTTATTTATAAATTATAAAGGAGAATCATTATGAAATGGTCAATTCAACTGGGTCGATTGATGGGTATTCCTATCCGGCTGCATATTACTTTTGTAATAATTCTGTTGATGTTCATATATTACTTCGCTTCAATCAGTTACAAATATGGGACATTTGTGCTTGGTTTTAATGCCTTGGACACTTCTTTTGATCTGAAATTAGTTTTCAGTGCTGTGGCTTCTATACTGTTCTTCTCAACTATCCTGTTTCATGAGTTGAGTCATTCATATGTTGCTAAACAAAACGGATTAAATATTCAGAGTATTACCCTTTTCGTCTTTGGCGGGGTAGCACAAATGGAAGAAATCCCACGAAACCCGAAATTGGAATTGAAAATGGCAGCCGCAGGTCCTATAATCAGCTTATTTATAGGTGTTATTTCCTATTTGATCTACAAATATCTTGGTCCTGTGATATTAAATAATAACTCAATGGATTTTGGTCTGTTAGAACCAAATATAATCGGAGCTTCTCTCACGAATGCTTTGCTAATAACATTGGGGATCGTATCGTTCTATAATATTGTACTGGCTATTTTTAATCTAATTCCTGCATTCCCAATGGATGGAGGCAGGATATTGCGTGCTTTATTAGCATTTTGGCTTCCATACCTGGAAGCGACCAGAACAGCAGTTGCGATCGGAAAAATGTTAGCTGTCTTTATGGCATTCTTTGGTTTTTTCTACATGCCATTTTTAATCTTTATAGCTTTTCTTATATTCTATGGAGCCAGTGGGGAAGAAAAGGAAACTATACTTGCCATTAGCCTGGAAGGCCTCAAGGTAAAAGATGTTATGACAAGTTCACGGGATATGGTCTACATTCCACCATCCTGGACCATATCCCAGCTCGTGGAGATAATGTTCAAGACCAAACATATGGGATATCCTGTTCAGGAAGGTATGGATAGTCTTCTGAAAGGAATAATAACCTTTCATGATGTACAGAAGGTACCTAAAGATCAGCACGATAATGTTAAGGTGGAAGACATTATGACAAAAGAAATTATCTCTGTAGATCCGGATGATGAAGCTTACTTTGCGCTTCAAACACTTGCCAAGAACCGTATTGGTAGACTTCTTGTTATTCGGGACGGCAGGATAGAAGGGATAGTCACTATGAAAGATATTATGAGACAGATTTTATTCAGGGATATGTATTCGAATACACAATAAGGAGATCTAATATGGATGATGACTGCATATTCTGCAAGATAATCAAAGGCGAAATCCCCAGTTATACTATTTATCAAGACAATAAGACACTGGCATTTTTAGATATCAACCCAAACAGCTTTGGACATGCCCTGATCATACCCAAACACCATGCCAGAACAATAATTGATATGCAGGATGAGGACGTGGAAGCAGTCTTCAAAACTGTCAAAAAAGTTGTTATAGCAATACAGACAGCATTAGCTCCTGATGGTTTGAACCTAGCTGTAAATCAGGGTGAAGTTGCTGGCCAGGTAGTCCAGCATTTCCACTGCCATGTGATACCAAGAACTGCCGGGGATGGGATCGAACTTACGGTGAAAGGAATTTCATTATCAACAGAGGATTTTCAGGACATTGTCAAAAGGATATCTGACCAAATCAAATAAGACAATTATTCTATCTGGCAAAAAATTGTCTTTTTGTATTATTTGAGCACTCAATAATTACAATTGGACTAATTTGAACCAGATTACGGAAAACATTAAATAAGCTAATTTCATTCTTAAAAATAAGACCAATTTGTGTTATATCAAAATTAAGAATATTTAGTGATAATTATGACATCAAATATTCCCTCATCCAATGTCCATAAAGATGTCTCTCTGAGACCATATATGCCTAATCAGGAACCGGATATTCTTGATACAAGAGGTAAATCGTGCCCAATCCCCCTATTCCTGACCAATGCGAGATTAAAACTCATGTCTCCTGGTGAGATTTTAGAAGTAATCTCAGATTGTGCTTCCCTGCTGCCAGATTTGCAATCTATTTTTAAAAAAAGATGTACAATTCTGGAAAGTATGAATAATAAATACAGCTACACGATCAGACTTCAGAAGACCTGAATCACGATTAATCTGAATTTGTATATACCTGTTTAAACTCCCTCCTGAATTCTGAAAACCTGTTTTCCAGAATTGCTATTCTAGCCTCCATCATCAGATCCTGCAGGAAATGGACATTATGAATGGATGCCAGCCTCATGGCCAGCAGTTCTGATTCCTTGAAAAGGTGGTACAGATATCCTCTGGTAAAATGCTTGCAGGTGTAGCATCCACATTCCTCATCGATAGGAGTAAAATCCTTAACCATCGAAGCACGGCGCAGGTCCATTTGCCCGTGTCTTGTAATTACTGTTTGGTGTCTCGCGTTGCGGGTCGGGAATGCACTATCAAATATATCCACACCAAGGGAAATTGAATCCAGCAATTCCATGGGAGAACCTACTCCCATCAGATATCTTGGTTTCCCGGCCGGGATCATAGGTAAATTCAGCTTTATAATCTCGTGCATGACTTCTTTTGGCTCACCTATGCTCAAACCGCCTATGCCATAACCATCAAAATCCATCTCAACCAGCCTGGCAGCACATGCTTCTCTTAGATCAGGATACGTCCCTCCCTGCAATATGGCAAATACCAGCTGGTCGTCATTACACCGGGCTTCAAGGCAGCGCCTGGCCCAGTCCACTGTCCTGCAGACCGATTCAATTCCTTCCTCATGATTACTGCCCCAGGGTGGACAATCGTCCAGCACCATGGCCACGTCAGAACCCAGGCTGCCCTGTATCTCCATGCACAGCTCAGGCGTGTACATATACCGTTCACCGTCCCTGGAATTAAAATAATTGATCCCCTGGTTGTTCAATTTGAATTTGAACTCCTTTCTCAGTATCTGGAAACCGCCGCTATCTGTGAAGATGGCCCCGTCCCAGGACATGAATTTATGCAGTCCTCCTGCTTCTTCTATTACTTCATGACCTGGACTTAGGTACAGGTGAAATGCATTACTGATAATAGCCTGGGTACCCATTTCCATGATCTCACCAGGGGTCAGCGTTTTTATTGTGGCTTTGGTAGCTACAGGCATGAAAGCCGGAGTATCGACTGTCTGGTGAGCTGTAGTAAGTTTTCCTACCCTGGCATCTGTCGCAGTATCCTGACGGACGATTTCAAACATGTTTGACCTCATGGTTACTCATTATCAACATGGCATCTCCAAAGCTGTAGAACTGGTAATCATTATTTATAGCCTCCTGATAGGCATTCATTATTGTTGCTTTGCCAATAAAGGCACTGACCAGCATTAGCAGTGTGGATTTTGGGAGGTGGAAGTTAGTTATCAAAGCGCTCATTGGAGTGCTAAATTCATGTGGGGGGTGGATAAAGATCTCACTATATCCTTCAGAAGGTAGGATCGTACCGTTTTTCCAGGTTGCACTTTCCAGTGCCCTGACAGATGTGGTACCCACCACGATTATCCTGCCTTTGTTTGCAATGGTCTCATTTATACGATCAGCAGCTGCCTGGTCAATAATATAATATTCTGACTCCATTATATGTTCTTCTACATTGTCAGCACTAACAGGCATGAACGTACCAATACCGACATGCAGTGTGATACAGACCAGTTTCGCCCCTGTCTCCCTGATCCTGGCCAGCAGTTCCGGGGTAAAATGCAATCCGGCTGTGGGTGCGGCAATTGAACCTTTATTATTGGAATAAACTGTCTGATATCGTTCACCATCGTCCAAGTGCTCCTTGATATAAGGAGGCAGGGGCATTATTCCGATTTCCTGCAGGTGGTCTTCCAGGTTGCCATTACAATGGAAGGTGATGTTGTAACGGTATCCTGTATGGGATGCTACTTTTTCTATTACAGTACCGTTTATTCCATTATCGAAATTTATTATCCCCCCTTCCTTAAGCCTGCCTTTTACCAGACATTCGTAACGATTTTCACCTAATCGTTTTACCAGCAGTACCTCCACTTTTCCGCCTGTTATTTTTGTACCGGGCAGCCTTGCCGGTATAACCCTGCTCTCATTCAGTATGAGCAGATCTCCAGGTTTTAGAAAATCAGGCAGGTCATGGAATCTTCTATGGTATATCCCATTGTTATCTAACACCATCAATTTGCTGGAATCCCTTGGACTAGCAGGACTCTGTGCGATCATATGCTGCGGGAGGTGATAATTAAAATCAGTTAATTTCATTTGGTGCTGGAATACGCGATAATGTGATTAAAACAATGTGGTCAATAATATCCTTTTTTTTGTAATCTCTTGTTATTTTTATAAAAAAATATGGACCGGTCGGGAATTGAACCCGAGGCCTCTACCATTCAGGTCGAATAGGCACAAAACCTGCTCGATTGCCAAGGTAGCGATCTTCCCCTGATCTACCGGCCCGCCTTTTGGGGTGTTCTGTCATATATCCAATATGAAATAAAGCTTTTGTTTATGGAATCTGAAAAGGTTTTTATCATATTATTCTAAATTTAGCCTAGGAATCAGATAACATCATAATTAAGGAGATTTTAATGTTTACCATAAAGAACCATTTGGAAAAGCGTAATGGGCACCTTACTATTGCTGGAATAGATACAGTTGAGCTTGCTGAACAATACGGAACACCGTTGTATGTTACCAATGAACAGCGGATCAGGGATAATTTCCGCAGATATAAACAGGCATTTCCAGAAGCAGACTTATATTATGCTGCTAAAGCCAATGGCAACTTTACAATCCTGCGCATCCTGGCCCAGGAAGGAGCCGGAGCTGATGTTTTTGGTGATGGTGAACTTTACCTGGCACTGCTGGCAGGGATAAAAAAGGATAAGATATTATTTAACGGCAACTCCAAAACAGACAGGGAACTAGAGATGGCAGTGGAAACTGGAGTACGCATCTCAGTTGATTCTCTTGATGAACTCCATACATTGAGTCGGATCGCCTCTTCACAAAAAAAGACTGCTGATATCGCATTCAGGGTTAATCCTGATATCTCCCCAAAGACACATCCCAAGATCAGTACAGGTCTTAAAACTTCTAAATTCGGGATACCCCATGAAGAAGTGGTGGAAGCTTACAAGGAGGCAGTTGAGCTTGCAGGGATAAATCCAATAGGTATGCACTGTCATATCGGCAGCCAGATACTTGATACATCTCCTTTTGGTGAAGCAGTCAATCGCATGATGGACCTGGTGGAACAGGTTACACGCTTGGGAGTAAAACTTGAGTTTTTAGATATCGGTTCCGGTTTGGGTATACCATATAAAAAAGGCGAGGTAGCGCCCTCACCACAGGACCTGGCTGATAAGGTTCTCCCCATATTTAATATTTGTTCAAAAGCAATGGGTGAGAACCTGAAACTGATCATCGAACCAGGAAGATATATTATGGGGGATACCACAATCCTGCTGACCACGGTAAATACCGTCAAGGAAGCAGCCAAAAAGTTCGTAGGTGTTGATGCAGGATTTAACCTGCTGATAAGACCTGCCATGTATGACAGCTACCATCATGTAGTCCTGGCTAACAAGGTGGATGCACCTGTCTCAGGAATCTATACAGTCGTAGGTCCGATCTGCGAGACCGGGGACATTCTGGCCAATGATAGGGAACTACCTGCTGTTGAAAAAGACGACATTATTGCAGTCCTTGATTCCGGAGCATATGGTTTTAGTATGAGCAGCCAATACAATGGACGTCCCAGGTGTCCCGAACTTCTGGTAAATGATGGAAAAGTGGATGTGATCCGGAAAGGCGAAAATTTCGATGATCTGATGGCAAACCAGCTGGTTCCTGATAGATTCCTATAATCTCATATTTGACTCTTATTTTCGATTCTACTAACCTTATTCGACAAATATAAATGTATTCGAAATGTTACTATGGTTATCTCATTATCATATTGGAGCGATAATCTTTGGCGGTCAGTGTAAATCGAAATAAATGCGGATATTGTGGTGCTTGTGTTAGTGTGTGTCCTCCCGGTGCTCTTGAATTAATTGAAACCTGGATCGAAGTGGACGATGCATGCAATAACTGCGGTATATGCACTAAAATATGTCCGGTTGGTGCTCTGGAGGTCGCCAAATGAAGGATCGCTATGATATGATCGTGGTCGGGGCGGGCCCAGGAGGGTCAATCACGGCGAAGACTGCAGCAAAAGCGGGATTGGATGTGCTGTTGATCGAAAAAAGGCAGCAGATCGGAGATCCGGTACGATGTGCTGAAGGTGTTAATAAAGAACTGTTATCTACATACATAAAACCTGATCCGGCATGGATCTCAGCCGATGTTATAGGTTCCAGGATATTTTCTCCGGACGGGACTATGATAGAGATGGGAGAAAAACTTTCAGGTGCTGAAGTGGGATATATGCTGGAACGAAAGGTGTTCGACCGGGCACTGGCCAGGGAAGCGGCAAATGCCGGTGTTGAAATCATGGTCAAGACCCGGGCTACCGGGTTGTTGATGAATGAGGGGTATGTATGCGGTATAAAGGCCCAACATATGGGTAATAATTATGAGATCAAATCAAAGATCGTAGTTGGTGCTGACGGTATAGAA
Source organism: Methanosarcinales archaeon (assembly GCA_014859725.1). Classification (NCBI taxonomy): domain Archaea; kingdom Methanobacteriati; phylum Methanobacteriota; class Methanomicrobia; order Methanosarcinales; species Methanosarcinales archaeon. Next base: position 8,801 of record JACUTQ010000009.1, read on the forward strand.
TCTAAAGTGGGCCGTTGGGCAGGTATTGACACATCACTAAAACCAATTGACGTGTGCACATGCGTCCAGTATCTTATGACAAATATCGATTTTGACCCGGAATTTTGTGAGTTCCATCTTGGAACTGAAATTGCCCCGTCAGGTTACATCTGGGTATTTCCGAAAGGTAATGGTTCCGCCAATGTGGGTATCGGTATAACTGGAGATAAATCCACAAATGGCAGTGTAAAAAAATTGCTTGATAAATTTGTTGAAAGACGTTTTCCAGAAGGAATAATCATTGAGTTTATAGTGGGAGGTGTACCGGTTAGCAGGAATATAAAGAGGGCAGTGGTCAATGGTCTTATGCTGGTGGGGGATGCAGCCCACCAATCGGATCCGCTAACAGGCGGCGGCATTATTAATTCTATGTGGGCAGGGGAAATGGCTGGAAGAGTAGGAGTAAAAGCCATCAATGCCAATGATGTTTCTGCAGAGTTTCTACAGAAATATGAAAAAGAGTGGCGCAGTGAACTGGGAAGGGATCTGAGTTTGAGTTATATTGTCAAAGAAAGGTTCAGGAAACTTACTGATGAAGACCTGAATACTCTGGGACATTCACTTGAAAGTGTAGACCTGAAAAACCTTTCACTCCCCGGGTTATTATGGGCCCTGTTCAAAGCAAATAAGAAATTGTTATGGGATTTGAGACACATTTTTAAAGATATAAAAGAAATTAAGGACATAGAAAAAGCAGAGGTGGGTATATGATAAGAAATGATTATGGACCAAAACCAGGTTCTTTACTTTTTAACAGTCTTAAAGACGAAAATGCAATCATCATGGCCGATAACCCCAGGATTACACTTGTACTTAATGGGATTTTCCAGGCTGCAAAGGATATGGATGCCGCTTTAATAATTGAACTGGCCAGGTCCGAGTGCGACCTGAAAGGTGGATATACCGGGCTCACCCCAGCCGAGTTTTCCAAGAGGTCCATAGAGACAGCAGAGGAAGTAGGTTTCGACATTTGGGCACTTCATGCAGATCATATCGGGATCAAGAAAGGTACGGACGAGGATATAGAAGCGACAAAGGAACTTGTGAGCGGCCAGATCGATGCGGGTTATACCTCTTTTGCCATTGATGCATCCCATCTGTTCAATTTTCGGGGCGGTAACCTGCGGGAAGAACTGGCAGATAATATCAATGCTACTGTGAAGATAGGTAAGCATATCGAAGAGAGAATGGATGGAAAGGAATATGGCCTTGAAGTGGAGGTCGGTGAGATCGGCAGAGAGGACGAACAAGGTCGGGTGCTCACACAACCTGAAGAAGCAGTTACATTTATTAAGGCATTGAACGAGAACGGGGTCTATCCTCATGTGATTGCTATTGCTAATGGAAGCGCCCACGGGAATACCTACGATGCTCTGGGAAACCTGATAGAACAGGTCTCAATCGATATTCAAAAGACCATAGCAGTGGCAAAGGCATTGAAGGATAATAATCTGAATGTGAGGATTGCACAACACGGCATTACAGGTACACCCAGGGATTTGATACTCAATCACTTCCCTCATGGGGATATTGTTAAAGGCAATGTGGCTACTTTCTACCAGAATATGGTGTGGGATCTTTTCAAAATATATGAGCCTGAGCTATACCAGGATGTCTGGAACTGGACACTGGAAAACTATAGAAAAGCGGCCCCTGATAAATCAGATAATGAAATATTTGGCAAGTATAGTAAGATGGCCATCAAGCAGTTCTTTGATAGAATATATGCAGTGAACGAGGATACCAGAAAGATCATTGATGCCATGGCCTATGCAGAGACGCTTATTTTCCTGAAGGCGTTTAAGGCACAGGGTACTGCGCAGATGGTCAGGAATGCTATGAAATAATTATCCTAATACCGTGTCTGCAGGATGGACGTTCTATTGCTCCCTGGGCGATCCAGTATGATGCCCGGGAATTTTATTCTAGGGTCGTGACTACAAACCTTAGGAGTTTAATTCTCGTATAAGGAATTGGGAATCCAATGCAATTTTTATTTCAGGCATTGAACCTAAGATTTATTAACGGTTTACATTAACAACTAATCATATGGATAAAAAAATAATCCTTTACATCGCGATAAGCCTTGATGGATTTATTGCAAAAGAAGATGGAAGTCTTGATTGGCTAACAAGATACGAAAATAATGGCCGCTTTTTTACGCAGGAAATTGCCTCATGATCTAATCAAAAGAATTGAGCATTTTGGTAGTACGGCGGTCCCCGGACTTTCTGCAAAGCCAATCATTGATATTTTAGTGGAAGTAACGAGCTTAGAAGAAACTAAAAAGCAAATCGTGCCTATATTAGAAAATGAAGGATATGAATATTTCTGGCGTCCGGCTTTTGGTGATGATGGGCCGCCATACTACGCTTGGCTTATCAAACGAAATTCTAAAAGCAAACGCACACATCACATTCATATGTTCGAGGAAGATTCTGAATTATGGGACCGGCTTTATTTCAGAGATTATCTTCGGCAATTTCCCGATAAAGCTAAGTGCTACGATGAATTAAAGATAAATCTGTCTGAAAAATATCCAAATGATAGAATTGAATACACTGAAGAAAAAAGCGACTTCATTTTGTTAATCACTAAAAAGGCAAAGGAATATTATAAATCGCAATCCACAACAAATTATTTATATTGACAAGTATAATGAAGGGCACCAATATATCGGGATTACCGGTATATCACTAGATGCATCAGTGTTAACATTGTTTTGATTTCAATTTAACACGACCGTAGGGGTTGCAAAATCCCATGGCACATGGACAAAATCGTCCGAACGCAACCTAAGTTTGCGTGAGTCAGGCCCATTTTGGGTCAAACGGAGGACTAACGTTTGAGTAAAAATATAAAAAAGACAAATCCACGGATCATTAGTCTTATTAATGACCTTAAGACCATTTCCAGAGAAAATGGGGTAAATATCTGGAGGGATATCGCAAAGCGAATGGAAAGGCCCACCAGAAATTATTCTGAAGTCAATTTGAGCAAGATAAACAGAAATACCAATGCAGATGAGACTGTATTAATTCCTGGAAAAGTACTGGGTGCAGGCAGCATTGAACACAAGCTGACTGTTGCAGCACTAAGTTTCAGTGACGGTGCGATAGAGAAGATATTGGAAAAAGGGGGCTTATGCCTCACTATCGAAGAGCTGGTCAAATCAAATCCTAACGGCTCAGGTATAAAAATAATGCAGTGAGGTTTGTGAAATGACAGTAATTAATGCAGATGGGATGATATTGGGACGACTTTCCAGTATCGTAGCTAAAAGACTTTTAGAAGGAGAAGAGATCAACATTGTGAATGCCGAGTTGACTATCGTTTCTGGCTCCAAAGTTACAACCTTTACTGAATATAAACAGGATGTTGACAGGGGTAATAAGGAATTTGGACCGTATTTCCCGAAACGTCCAGATCAATTATTAAAAAGGACTATACGAGGCATGCTCCCATACAAGAAAGCACGAGGCAAGGACAGCATGTTAAGACTTAAGACCTATATTGGTGTACCCGAGGAATTGAACAATGAAGAATTCGAAACCATCGAGAAAGCAAACATTAACCGACTGAGTTCTGTCAAGTATATGAAACTAGAAGAACTATGTCATAAACTGGGTGCAAAATTCTAATCTGGAGGGGTGAAAATTGGTAAAAATTATCAATACATCAGGAAAAAAGAAGACTGCTATTGCAAGAGCAACATTTAAAGATGGGAAAGGGCGAATCAGAATAAACAAAAAACCCCTTGAGATTCACGAACCTGAGATCGCACGACTTAAGATCATGGAATCATTAACCTTTGTTGATGATAAAGTAATATCAAAGATAGACATTGATGTGAATGTGCAAGGGGGGGGTGTAATTGGGCAGGCAGATGCAGTTAGAACTGCTGTTGGCAAAGGACTTGTTGAATGGACAGGTGATCTTGCACTAAAAGATGCAATGCTCAGTTATGATAGAAACCTTCTGGTCAACGATTCCAGACAGAAAGAAACAAAGAAATTCGGCGGTCCAGGTGCAAGAGCCAAGACCCAGAAATCATACAGGTGAATTAATAGGATGATTCCAGTACGATGTTTCACATGCGGGAAAGTAATTTCCAGCGTGTGGGAAGAATATGAGAGGCGAGTTGCTGAGTTTGAAGACCCCGGCAAGGTCATGGACGACCTTGGTGTTGAAAGATACTGCTGTCGCAGGATGCTTCTTACTCATATTAAGCTGGTGGATACTTTAGCCCCATATCAATAGGGGTTGTAGGGTAGCCTGGACCATCCTACGGCGTTCGGGACGCCGTAACCTGAGTTCGAATCTCAGCAACCCCATCTCTATTCCAGAGGAATCTGAGTCAAATGAAGGTTATAGAATCGAAATGAAACCATTCCCGGAGGGACTCCGGGAGAATAAATAAAATTACTGTTAGGATTAATGTAAAATACTGTTATTAACAGACCATTTTTGGTTCAAGTATTGTTGTTGTAGGTGAGACTTTTGAAAATTGAGAAATATACCCGTTACGAACGTGCACGTATCATCGGTGCCCGTGCATTGCAGATATCAATGGGAGCACCTGTGCTTTTAGAAGATGATTCCGGTGAACCTATCGATATCGCTTTGAGAGAACTGGAATTGGGAATCATACCAATAACGGTAAAAAGAACCCAGAAAGTAAAAACAACGTGAAAAAATAATCATAATCAAAAGGTGAAATAATGGAAGTTGAAAGTGATGTAGTAAAAGATATCGGTTATAATTCCATCATCCCACTAGACGAATTCTTGGCTGCTGGAATTCATATTGGTACCCAGCAGAAGACAAAAGACATGATGAGATTCGTCTACAGGGTTAGGACTGACGGGCTGTATGTTCTGGATATCCAGTCAACAGATGAAAGAATACGAATGGCAGCAGCTATGCTTGCAAAATATGATCCCACTAAGATACTGCTCGTATCAGCCAGGCAGTATGGACACCATCCTGTCAAAATGTTTGCAAAAACCATTGGTGCTAAAGCCAATGTGGGCAGGTTCATACCTGGTACCCTCACAAACCCTATTCTGGATATCTATACAGAACCCGATATCATGATGGTGACCGATCCACACGGTGATGCTCAGGCAGTTAAAGAAGCGGTAAGTGTAGGTATTCCGGTGATCGCTTTATGTGATACAAATAATTCCACCTCAAATGTCGATCTAATAATACCTACAAACAACAAAGGACGAAAAGCCCTTTCACTGGTTTATTTCCTTTTATCAAAACAGACAGCTGAACTAAAAGTGATTCCTTTTAACCTGACAATGGAAGATTTCGAAACAGAGCTTTAAGAAATAATGAATCAAAAAATCCTTATTTAAAGGCGGTGGAAGTTTGAGACGACCGACGGTGTCTGGCCAGTTCTATCCTGGCGACCTGAAACATCTGAAACGTGAACTTAATAGATGTTTCTCTAATACAACTGATAAGACCCTTGATGTAATAGGAGCCGTGGTTCCCCATGCAGGCTATGTCTATTCATGTGCCACTGCAGCCAGTGTTTATGCTGTCCTTCCTGAAGCTGATACTTATGTATTCCTGGGTCCCAATCATACAGGGATGGGTTCGTTGGTAGCTGCTTCACAAGACACCTGGAGCACGCCATTCGGCGATATTACTTCAGATAAAGATCTGGTAAAAAAATTAGCAGGTGGAATAATTGACCTTGATGAAATGGCGCATAGGTACGAGCATTCAATTGAAGTTCAATTGCCTTTTTTGCAGTACCGATTTTCCCATGAATTCCAGATAGTATCCATTTGCATGGGATTACAGGATCAGAAAACTGCTATTGAAGTGGGTGACCAGTTATTCAAAGCCATAAAAGACAGCAATAAAAAAATAGTGATCATAGCTTCCAGCGACTTCAGCCATTATGTGCCTGATAAGGTAGCCAGGGATACTGATAATTACCTGATCGAAAGTGTTCAAACACTGGATGTGGATGAATTCTACAGGCGAATTGCTGAAAGGAACGCCTCAGCCTGTGGATATGGTCCCATATCGGCCATGTTGACCGCATCAAAAGCACTGGGTGCACAAAAAGGTACTTTGCTTAAATATGCCACCAGTGCTGATGTGTCTGGTGACACCTCAGGTGTAGTGGGTTACGCTGGTATCATAGTCCAATAATGAAAAAATGACGATTACTACCTGTAGTGCGCCCGGTAAAATCTATTTCTTTGGTGAACATGCGGTAGTGTACCAAAAAAAAGCTATTGCTTGTGCAGTGGATCTGCGCACCCAAGTAAGTGTCCAGGAAGCAAATGATTATGTAATCAGTTCCAGTATTGGGACTACAGGTCTGGATACCAACAATCATCCATATGTTACCCGGTGTATCAAGGAGATGGAAGAATACATCCCTGAGGGTGTAAATATCAAAATAAATTCTGACCTTCCCGTAGGCTCTGGTTTAGGTTCATCAGGTGCTGTAACTGTTGCAACAATGTATGCTCTTAATATCCATTTTGAAATGGGTTTCTCTCTGGAAGAGATTGCAACTCTCGGGCATACTATCGAACTTAAGGTACAGGGTGCGGCAAGTCCCACTGATACCTTTGTGTCTACTATGGGTGGTGCCGTTGTGGTACCAGACAAACGAAAACTTTCCCTTCCCGAATGTGCTATAGTAATAGGTAATACAGGCAAGTTCTCATCTACCAAAGACCTGGTAGTAAATGTAAGAAACTTGAAGGAAACATATTCCGAGACCATTAAACCTGTAATAGAAACTATTGGTCGCCTCTCTTCCTACGGTGAAACATTGATCGCCAGTAAAGATTATCAGGCTTTGGGGCGCCTGATGAATATCAACCACGCACTGCTGGATGCATTAGAAGTGGGTTCTGAGGAACTCTCAAAGCTGGTCTGGGCCAGCCGAAAAGCAGGTGCATGGGGTGCCAAAACCACAGGTGCCGGCGGCGGTGGATGTATTGTTGCTATCACTGACCGACCCGATGAAGTAGCAAATGCCATAGAAGTTGAAGGTTATCAGGCGATCATCACCAGAACCACATCCCAGGGAGTGCGGGAAGAATGAACGATCTAACAGTGCTAAAGATAGGCGGCAGCATAATAACTGAAAAATCCAGTCCTGTGCCAAAAGCCTGTAATGATGAGATTACCAGAATTGCTAAGGAGATCGCTTCAGGTCACAATAATCTTGTGATTGTGCACGGTGCCGGGTCTTTTGGTCATCCTCTTGCTTTGAAATACAAATTAACTGAACAATTTCATGCCAGAGGAGTAATTGAAACCCATCGATCAGTCAAAGAGCTTAATACTACAATGGTGGATGCACTGGTATCAGCCGGAGTGCAGGCAGTCCCTGTACACCCATTTAATAGTTTCATGCTGGAAAACGGACGCATTAAAGAAATGTTCATTGATCCAATTCAAGAGATGCTGGATCGTAAGCTGGTTCCGGTGCTGCACGGTGATGTTGTCATGGACAAAACCAAAGGCAGTGCTGTTTTAAGCGGTGACCAGATCGTTCCCTTTATTGCCAGGAAACTGGGTGCTGATAATATCGGCATCGGCAGCAATACTGATGGAGTACTGGATGCTAATGGACAGACCATTCCTGTAATAACTCCGGCCTCGTTCTATGAGATACGTTCCTTAATAGGTGGATCATCTCATACCGATGTCACTGGTGGTATGCTTGGAAAGGTGCAGGAGCTGGTGGATCTGGCAGATATGACCGGAATTGATAGCAGGATATTCAATGCGGCTTCAGCAGGCTGCATCCGGGAATTCATGGGAGGAGCCGCTATCGGTACACTTATACAAAAGGTTAAATGAGTGTTTAATACATAAATGGTAATGAAATGAGTACGTCAAATAGGAAAATCGAACATCTGGAACTTTGTACTAATCGCATGGTTGAGGCGCATAAGGATGAACACAACCTGAGCCGGACCGGATTCGACGATATTACGTTAATACATAAGGCACTACCAGAGATCAATAAAACAGAAATAGATACATCAATTGAATTTCTTGGCCATAAATTGGCATTTCCCTTACTGATAGCTTCCATGACCGGAGGTCATCCAGATACCACTGACCTGAACAAATCCCTGGCTCTTGCCGCTCAGGAAATGGGAATCGGTATTGGGGTTGGCAGCCAGAGAGCAGCCCTTGAAGACCCACATCTAGAAGAATCGTTCAGGGTGGTAAGGGATACCGCACCTGATGCATTCGTTTTCGGGAACATTGGCGTGCAGCAGATCAAGGAATACGGGATGGACGGCGTCAACCAGGCAGCGAAAATGATCGAAGCTGACGCAATGGCCATCCATTTGAACTTCCTTCAGGAGGCCATACAACCAGAGGGTGAAACCGATGCTGTGGAGGGACTTGAGCTTATCAGGCAGGTATGCAGGAGTCTTAATGTCCCGGTGATCGTGAAAGAAACGGGGGCAGGTATAAGCAGTGAAGTTGCACAGAGACTGTGCGACGTTGGAGTATCTGCAATCGATGTTAGTGGATTGGGAGGTACCAGCTGGGCTGGAGTTGAAGTGTACAGGGCACGTCAAAAAGGTGATCTCGTAAGTGAAGGGATGGGAGAGCTGTTCTGGAATTGGGGAATACCCACTGCCGTAAGTATAGTTGAGAGCAATATTTCAGTACCTATTATTGCCACCGGGGGTATACGAACTGGAATAGATATGGCAAAATCCCTGGCAATAGGAGCCTCGGTGTGCAGCACAGCATTACCACTGGTAGGTCCGGCAGTGAATGGATCTGAAGAGATAAAAAGAAAATTGCAGGTTATGCTGGAAGAATTGAAAGTAGCCATGTTCCTGACCGGCTCTGGTAATATTGAAGAGCTCAGACATGTACCGTTGGTGATCACAGGAAAAACCGGCTTGCATTTGAACGAACGTGGGTTTGATACGTCGCATTTTGCATTACGATAAATAAAGAATAAAATTACAATAATCTAGGAGGACATTTTTTACATGAAAGAGATCGGAATAGTAGCAGTCGGCGGTTATAACGAAATGGGCCGCAACATGACAGCAATTCGAGTGGGAGAAGACATCATTATAATGGATATGGGGATTAGGCTTGATAGGGTTCAGATACACGAGGATGTGGAACTGGACCGTAAGAATGCAAGGGATCTTACCAATATGGGAGTTATTCCCGATGATACAGTAATGAAACATGTGGACGGTAAGGTAAAAGGTATAGTGTGCACCCATGGACACCTGGACCATATTGGAGCTATTCCAAAGCTGGCCCATAAATATGATGCGCCTATTATCAGTACCCCATATACATCCGAACTGATCAAGCAGCAGATAAAGAACGAAAAGAAATATAGGGTGAAAAATAAGATACAAGCTCTTTCCACCGGCAAGATTCAGCAGATAACTCCAGATATATCAGTGGAACTCATACGAGTACAGCACAGCATTATTGACGCGGCTTTCGCTGCTATTCATACGCCAGACGGCATTATACTGTATGCAAACGATTTTAAGATAGATCGGACACCTACTATAGGCGAAAAACCTGATTTTGACAGGCTGCGACAGATAGGGAAAGAGGGAGTTATCGCCATGATCACAGAAAGTACAAACTCTGAACGGGTTGGAAAGACCCCATCTGAAAAGATTGCTGCTGATCTGGTGTCTGATGTGCTGTTAGGCACAGAAGAAGCAGAATCCGGAGTAATAATTACTACATTTTCATCCCACATAGCCAGGATCAAATCTATAATTGATGCAGCACAGGATATGGGGAGAATTCCGGTGTTACTGGGCCGGTCCATGGAAAAATATGTGGGTACTGCCCAGAAAATGGGTTTTCTGGATTTTCCTGAAAACCTGGAAATATACGGTCACCGCGCTTCTATCGATAAAGCACTGAAACAAATAAATGATAATGGAAAGGAAAAATATCTGCCCATAGTGACAGGGCATCAGGGCGAGCCGGGATCTATTCTGCCCAGGATCGCAACCAATAACACGGATTATAAAATACAGAAAGGAGATAAGGTTGTCTTCTCTGCAAATGTGATCCCGAATCCTATGACCCGGGCCAACCGCTATTCATTGGAAACAAAACTAATGATGAAGGGCGCACGTATCTATGATAATGTTCATGTTTCAGGTCATGCATATAAGGAAGATCACTGGGAATTACTCAGGCTGGTAAATCCAGATCATGTAATTCCGGCACACGGAAATATCAATATGCATAGTAATTACATGGAAATGGCCGAAGATGCGGGATATGTGTTCGGAGACACTGTCCATATTATGCGAAACGGCGAAGAAATGCTGATCGAATAAAAAACAACAATATAAGAGTGTCAGGATTTCTCATGGATTTAATTGAAGAGATTAAGAAACGAGGTGGACTTGTTGAAGGGTCAATCCAGAACCTGATGCCCATCGGGCACCCGGATGAACTCTACAGGGCCATGCGCTACTTGTTCGATGCTGGTGGAAAACGATTACGACCTGCCACCCTCATGTTATCAGCAGAAGCTGTTGGCGGTAATTTCGCGGATCTGATCCCTGCTGCTACTTCAGTTGAATTGGTGCATAATTTCACATTAATACATGATGATATTATGGACCAGGACGATCTCAGAAGAGGGCTTCCGGCAGTCCATGTGAAATGGGGTCTGTCCGGTGCTATACTGGCTGGAGATACTCTTTATTCCAAATCATTCCATATTCTCAGCCAGACAAATGCCAGTGCTGAACGGATGCTGGAATGCATGACCCTTATGTCAATTGTTTGTACCGAAATATGTGAAGGTCAGTGGATGGATATCAGTTTTGAGAAACGCAGTGATGTCTCAGAAACAGAATATATGGAAATGGTTGAGAAGAAGACCGCAGTATTATATGCTGCATCTGGCAAGATGGGAGCCATCCTTGGAGGCGGTACGAAAGAAGAAGCAGAAGCCCTGTGGGAATTTGGCCGCCTGGCTGGAATCGGTTTCCAGATATTCGATGATGTGCTTGATCTGATCACGCCAGAAGATGTGCTTGGCAAGATAAGGGGCAGCGACCTGATGGAAGGCAAGCGGACACTGATCGCTATTCATGCCAGGGATAATAATGTTGCCCTGGATGTGTTCGGAAAAGGAGATGCCAGCAAAGAAGAGATTGATGAGGCATTGAAGATCCTGGAGGCTTCAGGTTCCATAGCTTATGCCCAGACCACTGCTGAACGATTTGTGACTGAAGGAAAAGCAAAACTGGATATCCTGCCTGACAGCGAAGCAAAGGAAATTCTCCTGGCTCTTGCAGATTACATGATCGAGAGAAAATTCTGATAAAATTTTTGTTAACGAGACTATGACCGAACAATGTACTGAATGTAGCGGAACCGGCATTTTAGCATCCATCCAGCAGGAGTGTCCCGAATGCAAAGGTTCAGGGAAACCGAAAAGCATGGATCTTACCAAAATGACTGAGAAAGATCTGGGAAGTCTGATGCAGGGTGGGGCCAAGTGCCAGAGATGCAGTGGTTCAGGGAAGATCACTATTGAGAAGAAATGCCAGGCTTGCGGCGGCAGGGGCGAGATACTCAATTGTCAGGTCTGTGGAAAACCCCTTGGATCTGAAAGTGATGGCGAACTTTGTGTTTCCTGCGCAAAAAAACCGCTTGTGCATAAACTTAGTCCTGCATGCGATACATCTGATCTGGAGATCGGAAAGATCTATGAGGGTGATGTGGACAGTCTGGCTAATTTCGGTGCGTTTGTGAATCTTAACGCAGGGACCCGCGGGTTGGTGCACCAGAAAAACATCACACGATCACCTGAAGCAGGAGACCAGATATTTGTGGAGGTAAAATCCATTGCTTCAAATGGTAACATCGACCTGGTTCCTGCGAGCTTAACAGAATACCAGATCATACAGGTGGAGAAGGACATACCCCGCATCCAGATATCTGCACTTAATGAACATGTAGGTAAATTAGTGCATATTTCGGGCGAGGTCATCCAGGTAAAACAGACCGGTGGACCCACCATTTTTACCATAGCTGATGAGACAGGCACGGCTCCCTCAGCGGCTTTTGAAAAGGCTGGGCAGCGCGCCTATCCTGAGATAGAATCTGACATGATCGTCAAGGTAATCGGCGAACTGCGTGCCAGGAATAATGAACTGCAGATCGAGATAAGGGAGATACGCCAGCTCTGGGGTGCGGATTCTACTACCATACTGGAAGAGATCGAAAAAGCTATCGATACGCGCTCTGAACCGCATGTGACTGAATTCCTGGTCGAAAGCCAGATAATGGAAGCTCTGCGTCCCAAGATGCGACAGGTTGCTAAGGAGATCCGCAAAGCCATCTATCATTCAAGACCGATTGTGATGCGGCACCATGCCGATGCCGACGGCATTACTTCTGCTATTGCCATTGAGAAAGCCATAATCCCCCTGATCAAGGAAGTGGGCGGTTCTGACGCAGGATATCATTTTTACCGGCGCTCACCCAGTAAGGCGCCCTTCTATGAGATGGTGGATATCACCAAAGACATTTCATTTGCCACCAGCGATAGTGAAAGACACGGCCAGAAGATGCCCTTGATCATATTGATGGATAACGGCAGCACAGAAGAGGATGTACCTGCCATGCTGCAGGCCAAAGTATACGGTATGGATATGGTAGTAGTGGACCACCATCATCCAGACGATGTGGTTGACCAGTACCTGCTGGCCCATGTGAACCCGGCACATGAGGGTGGGGATTTCGGGATCACGACAGGCATGTTGGGGACCGAGATAGCCAGGATGATAAATCCTGATGTCACCGATGAGATACGGCACCTCCCGGCAGTTTCAGCTGTGGGGGATCGCTCAGAAGCGCCCGAGGCTGAGAAATATATATCCCTGGTATCATCCCGATACAACCTGGATGACCTGAAAAATATGGCAATGGCACTGGACTATGAAGCCTTCTGGCTCAGGTTCGATGTGGGGAAGGGGATCATGTATGACATTTTGAACCTCGGCAATCTAAAACGGCACCGGCAACTGGTACCACTCCTGGTCAAGCAGGCTAAAGAGGCAATCGAAAACCAGTTGGAAGCCTCCATGTCAGGGGTCAAGACCCAGAAACTGCCCAATGGGGCACTGCTCAATGTACTGGATGTGGAGAACTTTGCCCACAAGTTCACGTTCCCGCCCCCAGGTAAGACCAGCGGGGAAGTGCATGACAGGTTGTGTAAACAGACTCCTGATAAGCCCATCATCACCCTGGGTTATGGTCCGGATTTTGCGGTGTTGCGCAGTCGGGGTGTGCTGATGAATATTCCCCAGATGGTGAGGGAACTGCGCGAGGAGATCCCGGGCGCGAGTGTGAATGGGGGCGGCCATTTGGTTGTGGGGAGTATCAAGTTCGTGGGTGGGATGCGCAAGGAAGTGCTAGCGAGGCTGGCGGAGAAGATGGGGAAGGTTGAGGTGTCGCGGGTAAGTTAACACACCTTAATCAGGCCTTGGGATAAAATTATTTTTTGGATTCAATATGCTGCGGCTTTTATTGACAGATTTATCGCGAAAACTTACCGATATGCATCGACATTTTTGTTCCAAGACCCCTTAATTACATAGATTTATAGTTGAATACTAAACATATTGAACTAATTCTTTGCGGTGTAAATATCTTTCAAATTAATATCTTCCCACCCGCATTTATTTTACCGCAAAGTACGCAAAGAGCGCAAAGTGGTCATATGATTTGTAATAAATATTAGCTTGTTGACTATAAATGAACAGGCATGAATCGGCTGTAGTGAGTGAACTAAGCGAAGCAGAGAGAACGAACGAAAGACGATTGATGCACTAAACTGAAGGGGACGGGCCGAAGCATGAGGCCGGTTCCCGGGTCTCTAAACACTAATCTTCACTTCCCGACATTACGGGTGAGGCGAGACACATCAGCGGCTCACCTCATCCGGCAACTACTTACTGCAATTCACATGGAGTGGAGTAAGAAGATATGAGTGAATTATGCAGCAAGCCTGAGAGTGGGGATGTCATAGTGTGGGGTTTGTGGTGATCGCTATATTGAAACGAGTTCATAATCAGCCCGCCCCGCATCACACTTTTACATTCCCATTACTAAAAGCATCCAGCATAGAAGTGTAATACCATGCAACCGAGTCCTTTGAGGCATTGAAGATATCCCACACACCATCCCCCAGCCTGTCATAGTCCCTGATGATGTCCCGAATATTGGCTAATTTGTCTGCACAGGAGAGCAGCTTCACATCCCGGCCTGCATTTTTGATAAAGTCAATGGTATGTACCTTGCGCTCGGGCCAGGTCTTACTTTTTCCCCCGTCCGCATTTAACAGTTCTTCCGGCTCAGAAGCCCCATCTACCAGGGTCGCCACCTCATCACCGAACTTATCTCTGATATCTGACAGTGTGTAATCCTCATCTTCTACAACATCATGCAGCAATCCGGTGATGAACACGTGCTCAGGGGCATTATTCTTCATGAGGGTGGAGGCAATGTCCAGAGGAAAAAATCTCTAAAACTCTAAAAAGTATTTATAATCATAAGGCTAATATTATTTTATGTTTAAGTTTCTCCATGCAGCAGATATTCATCTGGACAGCCCTCTGCACAAACTTGATCATTATGAAGGGGCACCGGTCGAAGAGATACGTCAAGCAACACGGAGGGCATTTGAGAACTTAATCAATCTCGCTATCGCTGAAAAGGTTGCATTTGTACTGCTTGCTGGTGACCTATACGATGGCGACTGGAAGGATTACAACACGGGATTATTTTTCTCCTCACAGATGAGCAAACTGCGTGAAACCGGCATTCCCGTTTACATCATCGCGGGTAACCATGATGCTGCCAGCAAGATTACAAAAACACTCAAGCTTCCAGAAGGTGTAAAAATATTTTCAGCTGATACACCTGAAACAGTGCTGGTGGACAAGCTTGATGTGGCAATCCACGGTCAAAGCTTTGCTTCACCTTCGATAAAAAAAGATCTCTCATCAGGATATCCTTACGCTATCGAGGATTGCTTCAATATAGGAATGCTACACACCTGCGTGACAGGAAAGGAAGGACATGAGCCATACGCTCCCTGTACACTCGATGGTTTGCAATCGAGAGGCTATGATTACTGGGCACTGGGTCATGTTCACAAACATGAGGTACTGCTGGAAATACCACTGACCATTTTTCCTAGAAACATTCAGGGACGGCACATTCGCGAGACTGGACCTAAAGGATGTGTGCTCGTTACAGTGGATGAAAGAAGGCGACCCTATGCAAATTTCAAGCCACTTGACGTTATTCGCTGGTTTGAGATAGAAACAGACGTTTCGGCAGCTGAGACTGGATATGACGTGGTTGAGAAAATTGGTGAGCATCTCGAAAGACTTTTGGAAGAAAACCAGGAACTCCCGTTGGTTGTGCGGCTTAAAATTGTAGGAGACTCGAGGGCTCATAATGAACTTGCATCAGATATGGAGCGGTGGACCAATGAATTCCGCTCGTCAGCCGGAGACATGAGTGGTGGAAAGATATGGATTGAAAAGGTAAAGCTCCACACGGAACCACCTATAGAGATGATGGAATCTATGAGCGAACCGATGGCTGAACTTATCCAATACCTTGATGAACTCCGGGCTGATC
Organism: Methanosarcinales archaeon; assembly: GCA_014859725.1. Lineage (NCBI taxonomy): Archaea > Methanobacteriati > Methanobacteriota > Methanomicrobia > Methanosarcinales > Methanosarcinales archaeon. The sequence continues at coordinate 24,530 of JACUTQ010000009.1, forward strand.
CGGAGCTCTTACGTACATTGACTGTGGATATTGAAAATCTCAGAAAAAAGCTTCAGGGGGAGCTTATAGAAGGTGATGATGCCGTCAGACTGGATGATGCTGATTGGTTGGCAGCTGTGCTTGAAGATGTGCAACCCATGCTCATCCACCGTCTATTGAAGGAGGAGGGTTCAAAATGAAAATCCTTCAATTGAATCTACTTGCATTTGGGCATTTCACAGACACCCAGATCGACCTCAGTAAAGGTGAGGAAGGGTTCCACATCATATACGGTTCCAACGAGGCAGGCAAGAGTTCTGCTCTCAGGGCGCTTCAGCAGATGCTCTATGGCATTGATACTCGGTCTTCAGATAATTTTCTCCATCATCACAGCAAGATGCGAATCGGTGGAGTACTCAGACACAGCAATGGAAGTGAGCTTGATTTTATCCGCCGTAAAGGGAGGGTGAACACCATTCTGGCAGGAGATACCGAAGAAGTGCTGGAGGAATCCCTGCTTGAGACGTTTTTAGGTGGTGTCGATGCTGATACTTTCACCACCATGTTTGGTATTGACCATTCCAAGCTCGTGAAGGGCGGCGAGAAGATCCTCGAAGGTGGGGGGAACATTGGTCAGGCATTGTTTGCAGCAGGATCTGGAATCACAGACCTCCGAAAGGTCCAGAATGATCTTCGAGACGAGGCGGAAGAACTTTTTACCCCAACTTCAAGAAAGAAGATAATCGATGAATCACTATCAGATTTCAAACAGAAGAAAAAAGAAATTCGTGAAGCACAGCTTCCAGCACAAGAATGGCAGCGGCATGAGCAGGAACTACGCAATGCAGAAAAGCGCATAGGTGAAGTGACAGTTGAGTTTGAAGAGAATTGGGCCGAAAAAAACTATCTCGGTAGGATTGGTGAGGCATTACCTTTAATTGGAAAGCGCAAAGAGCTTCTTGAGGAATATATATCCTACGCGGATGTTGTTCTTCTCCCTGAGGACTTTGGTGAACGTCGGGGTGATTTCGTTACCAAACTGCGTATTGCAGAAAATGAGAGAGATCAAGCCACAAAAGCAATTGAAGAAATTGAGACGTCTATTGAAAGTATTGATATCTCTGAAGCTGTGCTTAAGAATGCTAAGTTGATCGATGAATTATATAAGGAGCTAGGCAGTCATCAAAAGGCGGCAAGGGATCTCATAAAGCTTCAGACGGAAAGGAGCATTATCAGGAGCGAGGCAAAAGAGATTATTTCTGGACTCCGCGATGATCTTACACTGGATGAGGCTGAGAAACTCCGGCTGAAGAAAATAAAGATCGTAGAGATTCGAGAACTTAGCACAAGATATGACTACCTATTGACCAAACTGGAGAACTCACAAGAGAGGGTGCCAAAGCTATCCTCTCAGATTGTCACAATCGAGGCGGAGCTGGAGTCTTTAGGAGCACCACTTGCAGTCGACAACCTCAGAGACGTCGTAGAGCGAGCCAAAAAATACGAACCTCAGGAAGATTATTATCATTCCGAGTCTGAAGAGATCCGTAATGTTCAGAATTCACTTAAAAACACTATTAAAAAACAAATATTATGGCAGGGCACTCTTGAAGAGCTTGAAAAAATTTATCTGCCTTCAATCGAGACGATTGACACCTTCGAGACTCGCTTTGAAGAGCATCAGAGAAAGGAATCTGAATTTCAATTAAAAATTCAAGAGTTGGAAGATGCTCTTTTAGAGAATGAAGGACAGTTCACGGAACTACAACTGGAACAGGATATACCCACCGAAGAGGATCTTGAGAAGGCAAGACAACATCGGCAAGATGAATGGGGGCTAATTCGCTGTGCTTTGGATGGATGCAAGGAAACCGATGAAACGGTGGAAACTTTTGTCAGGTCTTTTCAACCTGAAGATACGCTGACTGGCGCTTACGAACTCAGTGTTAAAAGGGCTGATGAGCTTGCGGATCGACTGAGGCGCGAAGCAGATAGTGTGGCAAGAAAAGCAAAACTCATTGCAGATTCCGAAACAAAGAAGAACAAGTTAGCGTATTGGAAGAATCTATTTGGAGAAGCTAAAAAAGAAGTTGCAGATATCCGAGATGTCTGGAATGGACTTTGGAAAGAAACCGGGATGTCCCCAGGATCACCGAAGGAGATGCGAGCCTGGACGCATGATCAGAGGGTCATTGTAGATAAGTTCTTAGAGCTTCGAGGACGGATAGCCAAGGCGGATAAATTGAACAAGAGCATTCAAATGCATCGCGGTAAGCTGAACCAATGCCTCAACTCCATCTCAGAGCCACCGGCTGAAGATGGAGAGACCTTAACTGATCTGATCAGGAGGAGTCAAAAGATTATTGAGGGGCAGGATGAGCTCAAATATAAAAGAAAACTGGCCATCAGAGATAAGAGTCGACTGGAAGAAGAATTAAATGATTTCAAATCCCAGGTTGAACAGATTGAAGAGGATCTATCTCAATGGCAGAAGCAATGGGAGGATGCAATCCAGCCACTGGGTCTTGAGGGGGATTCGCGCCCTTCACAGGCCGATGCTGTAATGGATGACCTCCAGAAGCTTTTTGAGAAATTAAAAGAGGCTAAAGGTCTCCATGAGCGTATAAAAGGTATTGAAAGTGATGCAGAAGGCTTCACTACAAGGGTCTTCAATCTTGCAGAAAATGTAGCTCAGGATTTAAAAGAACTCCATTTTGAACAGGTTGTTACGGAGCTCAACGCAAGACTGGCCAGTTCAAAAACCGCTAAATCAGAACTTAAAACTTTGAAAAAACAGCAAAATCAGGAATTGAAAAAGTACACAGATGCAGAAAGTAGCATATCCAAGATAAAGCTTGATCTGGACGTTATGTGCAAAGAGGCTGGTTGTTCAAGGTATGAGGAACTCCCTGAGGTCGAGAAACGTTCATCAAAGCGCCGACAGATCGAGGAAAAGTTGGAATATCTGGATGAAAAGTTACTCATGCTAAGTGCTGGTGCTACTGTTGAAGATTTGAGACTTTTTAATTTATTCTGGATCAATGGGTCATGGCAAAAAAGATTAACCGCCGAGTACGCGGAGGACCGCAGAGGGTTGTTATTTTTCTGTCGAGTAGAGCCCATAGCGCACCTCTTGTTGGGGTAATAGCCCCGAGGTTAC
>JACUTQ010000010.1 GCA_014859725.1 Methanosarcinales archaeon
CTAAAATATGTATTTTTATTGAAAATTATAGAAATATCTGAATATTTATGACAATCTACTCCAGCCTACTCTAGCCAGTAGCGGGCTGCACACGTATGAAACCCTTCGGGTTCCATACGTGGACAGAATTTTTTTAATCAAATTAAATTAATCGAATATCTCGGGTACGATCCTGCGAGCTACTTCACTGTATGCACTTGTCAGATCGCCCTTGTCGAACCTGAACACGTCCTTGTCCAATGACTGCCCCGTCTTTTTATCCCACAACCGGCAGGTATCACATGAGATCTCATCTCCCAGCACGATCTCGCTACCCATGTGCCCGAACTCAAGTTTGAAATCAGGCAGTATCAGTCCCCGTTCATCAAGATATGGTTTTAGGATTTCATTGATCTTAAGCGCTGTTTCGCGGATCTCTGCCATCTCTTCCTTGGTGGCCATACCCAATGCCACAGCAATATCTTCATTTAACATGGGATCATGCCGCTGGTCATCTTTATAGTCCATCACGATTACAGGCGGTTCAAGGTGCTGCCCTTCTTTGAAAGGATACTTCTTGGTAATTGATCCGGCTGCAATATTTCGCACTATGACTTCTACCAGGATGATCTTAATATTATTCACCAGCATCTCATTACCAGATATCATCTCTTTGAAATGGGTCTTGATACCTTTTTTATCCAGGAGTTCAAATAATTTTTTTGATATTTGGGCATTATAATAGCCTTTCTTGGGAACCTCGCTCTTTTTGGCCCCGTCAAAGGCAGTAAGGCTGTCTCTGAATTCCACTATAAGCAGATCGGGATCTTCGGTCCTAAAAACAGTCTTGGCCTTTCCAGAATATAATATGTCCAGTTTCTTCATCTAAACATCCTCGCTCGGGAGAGGTTGAATTCATGGTATTAAAGGATATAATACTATCTATAAATGTGTATACGCTTCGAAAAATCCCCCTCAAGCTTTTTATTTTAATATATTCATAACATAATAGTATCAAATGGTTCAAGATAAGATCATTTTTGGAATTGATATCTCAAAAGGTTCCTCCAGGGGAAAAGAGAAACCCAGCTACGCAGTAACAGTACATTCCAGTGGTCGTGTTGAACATCACAGGATGGTCAGCCTGTATAAACTTATAAGAATGATCTGGGAACAAAAGCCTCACATCCTGGCCGTGGATAATATACACGAACTTGCCTGCGACCGCCGTGATCTCATCTCTTTTATGAGGAAACTACCCCAAAAAACCAGATTGGTACAAGTAACTGGGGGTGAACATCAAAAACCGCTAACCGGTCTTGCACGCAGCAGGGGTATATCATTTGACAGGTTCGATCCCATCCAGGAGGCTGATGTATGTGCGCAGCTGGCATTACTGGGTGTAGGTGATATAGTCTCGGTTTTTGAAGATAAGACCTTTATCAAAGTAAGCCGGGCCCGTTCTCTTGGCAGGGGCGGTTGGAGTCAGAACCGCTACAGTCGTAAGGTGCACGGATATGTAAGACAAAAGACCAGGGAGATCGAAGATATCCTGAAAGAGTTGAAACAAGAAAAAGGGATCAATTATTCATCTAAAAATGCAAAAGGATTTGGCGGGTATAAGCGAGGTGAATTCGTGGTGGATGCCCCCCATACTAATATTCCTTTATCGTCTTCGAAATTCGGTGATATCCAGGTCAAAGTGCTGCCAATCGAACGTGACGCCATACATTTTACACCATTGAAAGATCAAAAACGAAAAATTGTAATTGTAGGGATAGATCCCGGTACTACCACCGGGCTGGCACTACTTGACCTGGATGGGACACTGATCAAACTACAAAGCAGCAGGGAAATGTCAGTGTCTGATGTAATCGAAATGATCGCCCTATACGGCAGGCCTTTGATAGTGGCCACAGATGTAAAACCCATCCCGGGTACTGTAGAAAAGATTCGACGCTCATTCAATGCAATTTCCGGTGAACCTGACACATCATTAGCAATTGAAGAAAAGAAAGAACTGGCAAAACCGTATGGATATAAAAACGACCATGAACGTGATGCTTTAGCAGCTGCAGCCCATATGTTTCGAAAGTTTATGAATAAATTTGACCAGATTCGCAAAAAATTACCCCCCGGAATTGATGTGGATGAGGTCATAGCCCTGGTAATGAAAGGGGATACAATAGATAGTGCAATTGCCAAATTAACAGGCCGAAAAGTTATGCCTGAGGTTCAGCCGGACAAGGAGACAAGTTTTGAACCTGATGAGAAGTTCGTCGAGCTGACTGAAACTATCAAACGTCAACAAGAGACGATTGATATTTTGAGGACATATCTGGAAGAAATGAAATCAGAGATCAAAAAACAGGCCCACCATATTTCAAACCAGGAAAAAAAGATTCAAAATCTTAAAGCTAAGACCTATTCCAAGCTAAGAAAATCCAAAGAGATGCGTATACGTGAAGAAAAAATAAGCATACTTGAAAAAGCTATTAAAGCAAAGGACATGGAATGTACCAAGCTGGCAGGATTGGTCGAAGAACTAAAACGGGTCAGAACACTTGAGATCAGTGGTCGAACAATACCTGTAAAAGTGGTTCCTGCATTTACCAAAGAAGCACTTGCTATCGTAAAAGGACAATATGGTTTAAAACCAGGAGATGTACTGTTCTTCAAGGATGCCAGTGGAAGCGGACCCGCAACCGTGGACATTCTCGTAGATGTCGGTATCAGGGCAGTCATCTTCAGGGGTGAGATGGCACACATTGCCATTGATGAGTTCTATAAAAAGGAACTGCCGTTCTTTGAAGTGAGATCAGTGCCTGTCCATTATGTGGATGATTTCGGTGTAGTGGACCCAGAGGAATTAGAAACCTGTGAAGCTCGTTTTAAAGAAGAACTTACATCAAGAAGAATTAAAGAAAAGGAACAGTGGCTTAACAGCCTGCTAGAAGAATATAAAAGTGAACGGCGGCGTGCATAACAGTTAAGTATAAAGTAATGAAAATTTCATTATTTTAATTCGGCACAAAGCGAACAATATTTATATAAGATTTTTCAAAACTATATTGAAATGGCTATCAAAAACAATCGTACCATAATTTTTTCCACAAAAGATGGGATGATAGCCCTGAACAGTCCCATAAAACTTAAGATATTAAAATTTATCGGCAACCAGTCCAGACCTTTTGAGGATATAGTTAAGGAGACCTGCAAGGCAAAATCTACCATATCTGTACACCTGAAAGACCTGTTAGAACAGAATATCATATTAGAGCAAAGGGACTGCGGTGATAAGAGGAAGAAATACTATGTCCTGAACTCTCAATTCATTGCATATTCTGATACACCCATGCAAAAGAGCTATGACGTGATCCTGGACAAGTTGATCCGCTCTGTGGATTCGGAGTATGAATTTTTCAAGACACTATGCCATACCATCCGTTATGGGCTGGAAGCTTACGGTATGAATCCAAAACCTGTAATGAAAAGGATCGGGGATGATATCGGAAAAAAAATAGCAGATATGTTTGTATCAGATAACCTTGACGATCTAATATTGGAGATGGCCAAATTCTGGGAAATGCACAATCTCGGTAAAGTGGAAATATATAATTCAAATCCATTGACTCTGTTAATTCATGATTGTTTTGACTGCTCTGATATGCCGGATGTGGGACGAATATTATGCTCGCTGGATGAAGGTCTTATTGAAGGAATATTATTGCACCGCCTCAATCTTAGGACACTGGTAGGAGAAGTTGAATGTTACGGAACAGGTTATGACCACTGCAAGATGATTATTCATTTCCTGGATTGAATCTCTTATACATATCGGCGTCCATTGTATTCCTTAAGTTCAGTCCAGTGTTGATTTATTAATGATCTGAGTTTTTGAACTCCATAGGCAGGGAGCTTTTTATATCGTCCCTGTAGCTCAAGGAATTCTTCAATGGGTTTGAGTTCCTTGAAATCCTTATTCAGATTTAATATCCCTTCTTCTATCTCATACAGCGGCCACATACCGCTGTGAACAGCAAGCTTTGACATCTTAATTGTGAGTCTGGAATCATAGTTCCAACCTGCGGTGCATGAACCCAGGAGCTCGATATATGAGAAACCTTTCCTATTTTTAGCCCTTTCAATCTTATTGAGGAAATCCACTGGATATGCCAGGGATGCCGAAGCAGCATATACCCTGTGGGCACCCATGATCTTTATCATATCTTTCTGGACAAATGTTGTACCGATTTGATTCTCACGTCCCCGTGGTGTGGTCTTGGTCTCGCTGCCGTAGGGAGTGGAGCTTGACCACTGGAAACCTGTATTGCCGTAGGACTGGTTATTGTAGCAAATGTAGATAATACGCTCATTCTTGACAGCGGCTGATGAAAGGGAAGCGAATCCAATATCATAGGTTGCTCCGTCTCCTGCATAGACCACAACGTTCATATCGTCATGACCCTGCATATCCAGGCCGTGTCTCACTCCAGCTGCTGTAGAAGAAGCGTTCTCAATGGCATTGTGTATCCAGCTAACTTTAAGAGGTGTCGTGGGATAGAGAGGTAGTAGGGTCATACATCCTGAAGCATTGACAATTATGGTTTTGGGACCCAGGGCCTTTAATGCCAATTTCAATCCCATAGTACCTCCGCAGCCTGCACATGCTGATGAGCCCCCTGTGAACAATTCGATCTCAGGCAGGTCCTTGATGCTCTTGAATTCCTGCATTATGATTCCTCCACATCGTTCCATTCAACTCTGGATTTGCCAGTTTCAAGGTCTTCCATGAGTTTGTGGGTTATCTCTTTGATCTTTTCCTCGGTCTGAGGATTGCCGCCCAGTCCCACAATAAAACTTGATATAAGTGGCCTGGATTCCAGGTAGTATAATGTTTCTACGATCTCAGGGAACATGATGCCCCCCTTCCCCGGAGCAACATTGCGGTCTATCACTGCAATAGCCCTGGCATTTTTTAAAGCCTCCTTAATGGCACTGGCTGGCCAGGGTCGTATGATCCGCAGGCGCAGCAGTCCGACTTTGATTCCATCCGCCCTCATTTCTTTGATGGCAGCCTTGGTTGTGGTGCTCATTGAACCCTGGGTTATGAGTACAAGTTCTGCATCATCCATCATGAATTCATCCACCAGATCGTAATTCCTGCCAAAGATCTTCTCAAATTCGTCCTGAACCTGTTCGATCACACCGAGAGCATTGCGTGCAGCCACATGATTCTGGGCTCTGAAGAATGTATATTCATCCAATGCAACGGCCCCTATAGTAACTGGACGATCTGGGGTAATGGTATGTTCGGGCGTATAATCAAGCAAGAACTTATCCACCATTTCAAACGAGGGAATGGTCACAGGTTCATCCGTGAACGAGAGTACAAAGCCGTCCATGTTGACCATTACTGGCAGCAGCACTTTATGGTCCTCAGCCACCCGATAGGCCATGAGTATCATATCCAGTACCTCCTGGTTGTTCTCAGCATGGAACATGAGCCATCCACTGTCCCTCTGATCTAAAAAATCATTATGGTCTGACCACAGGGTAACAGGCGCCGAAAGTCCCCTGGATATTGTTGCCATTACAATGGGCAGGCGCATTCCCGCTGCGATATAGAGCACTTCATGCATCAGTAGCAGACCTTGTGACGAAGTTGCGGTAAATACCCGGTTACCCACAGCCGCTGCGCCCACAGCCGCACTCATGACTGAATGTTCCGATTCCAGCCTGTCAAAATAGGTATTCGGGAGTTCTCCGTCAGCTCCCCATCGGGCCAGGGTCTCGATGCATTCGGTCTGGGGTGTAATTGGAAATGAAGGAATATACTGGGGTCTGGCCAATCTGGCACCCCATGCTGCTGCTTCGTTACCAGTGATCAGTGTCTGTTTCATATCAGCTTTCCTTTTCCTGGGTTATGGCCCCTGTGGGACATTCTTCCATACAGATCATACATCCCTTGCAGGCCTTTAAATCGATATTGGGGCCATCGGACGTCCATTTAATGGCAGCATCGGGACAATAGGCATAACATATCTTGCATTTTGTACATTTTTCCTTGTGATGCACAGGTCTTACCAATCTCCATGAGCCCCTATTGATACTGGCAGAACTGCCAGGCTCTTTGATTATAGGGATACCGTCAATTTCTTTATACGGCAGTTCTTCTTCTTTCATTCGATCAACTCGTAACATTTCTGAACTGCTGCTTTGTTGGAGTTGATTATTTTTTCAGAATAATCGGAAAATTCTTCCTCTATAGCTTTATTCAAAGCATCCAGGGTAATAACATCTGTCAGCTTTGCCAGTGCTCCCAGCATTGCAGTATTGAAAATGGGCTTGCCAATTGTTTCAAGAGCAATGTCAGTGGCATCTATGTATTTGACATTGGCTGGTGTATCCACCTTTGGCTTGTGCTCGGAATTAATTATCAATAGACCATTTTCGTTCAGGCCGTCCTCCACCCTGACCAGGTCCAACAATGTTCTGTCCAGAACAATAACCACATCAGGGTCGTTAATATATCCTCGTTCAAGTATGGGTTCATCGTCAATCCTGACGAAACTCATAACAGGTGCACCACGCCTTTCAGCACCGTACAGTGCAAAATCCTGGACTTGCTTGCCACTTCGAAAAGCAGCAAGTCCAATTATCTTGGCTGCCTTTTTTGCTCCCTGGCCCCCCCTGCCATGTATGCGGATCTTATACATTTCAGTATTTATAAATGAACCGCTACATTATAAAATTATCCTTATAGAATAATATGATCGAATTAATAAAAACAGCTAAATTATTAAAAAAAGAGTTGGGACATACCCAAAAGGGTACGTCATATTATTTAATTATTTACATCATGCCTGGTGGCATACCGCCGCCCATGCCAGGTGGCATACCGCCGCCCATCTCTGGAGGCATTCCTTCGCCGCCACCTACTGAAGCGATGACATCATCGATCCTGAGGATCATGACCGCTGCTTCAGTAGCACTGTTAATGGCCTGGGTTTTGACCCTCAATGGCTCAACAACACCTTTTAACATCATGTCAATGACCTCTCCGGTGTATACATCAAGCCCGGCATTCTTGTTGCCCTTCTCGTGCTGGGACCTCAATTCCACCAGCATGTCAATGGGATCCAATCCTGCATTCTCTGCCAGCGTTCTGGGAATAACTTCCATTGCATCTGCAAATTTGCTTACTGCCAGTTGTTCCCTGCCTTTTAATGTAGCTGCATATTCCCTTAGCCTCAGGGACAGTTCAACCTCGGGGCTGCCGCCGCCTGCAACAAGTTTCTCATCTTCGATTACTACACCTACCACACGAAGCGCATCTTCCAAAGCCCTTTCAAGACTGTCCACAACATGTTCTGTACCGCCACGGACGATCAGACTGACAGCTTTTGGATTCTTGCATTCGGTGATATATAACATAGCGTCAGCACCGATCTTCTTCTCATCGGCATGACCGGCATGTCCAAGGTCTGACTCAGATATCTCATCAATACTGGTGACCACACTGCCACCAGTGGCTCGAGCCAGTTTTTCCATGTCGCTCTTTTTAACCCTTCTCACAGCCAGTACCCCGGCTTTTGCCAGGTAATGCTGTGCCATATCATCAATACCTTTCTGACAAACGACCACATTGGCTCCGCTGTTGATGATCTTGTCTACCATGTCCTTTAGCATCTTCTCTTCCTGGTCAAGGAACAGCTGCAGTTGGTCAGGTGATGTAATATTGATCTCTGCATCAACTTCGGTCTTCTTGAACTCTACAGGTTCACTGATAAGTGCGATCTTGGCATCCTTGATGTTCTTGGGCATATTGGGATGCACACGTTCTTTATCAATGACCAATCCTTCAATAAGTTCAGATTCTTCAATGCTGGCACCTACTTTTTTCTCGATCTTGATATGGTCGATGTCAACCATTTTCTTTCCAGCTTCTACTTCGACCACAGCTTTTACAGCTTTTACTACAAGCTTTGATAAATTTTCCTTAGAGCTTTCAGCACCCTTTCCTGTCATTGCAGTGCTGGCGATTTTTATTAGTAGAGCTTCATCGTCCTCGGTAACTGAAGTTTGAATTGTATCCAGTATCTCAGATGCTTTATCAGCTGCCATTCTATATCCGCTGGCAATGATTGTAGAATGTACATCCTGTTCCAACAGGTCTTCTGCTACCTTTAGGAGTTCCCCTGCTAACACAGCTGCAGTAGTTGTCCCATCGCCTACCTCATCATCCTGGGTTTTGGCCACTTCTACTATCATCTTTGCTGCTGGATGCTCGATATCCATTTCCCTCAATATGGTAACACCGTCATTGGTAATTACCACATCTCCCAGGCTGTCCACAAGCATTTTGTCCATTCCTTTAGGACCCAGTGTCGTCCTAACAGCATTAGCTACTGCCTTAGCTGCCATAATATTACTGTTCTGGGCTTCTTTACCTCTGGAACGTTCAGTTCCTTCTCTTAATATAAAAATCGGCTGTCCACCTAACTGTCCTGCCATAAAATTGATAGTCCTCCTATTAAATTTCGGTGATATTGACTGTTTGTAGTTCTATAAATATTTTATTGTTGCAGGGTTCTGTTGCATGGCGGGAGTTAGGTTCTTTAAAAATATAGAAAGCTTGTTCCTCGTTACGACTCTTACGATGTTCCGGGTCAGACTCCCGAACTTCTCCACATTGTCCTATGGACTTCACACCTTCTCATTACTAAGAACGCATGCCATAGTAAAGTCACTCCGAATGGAAGGAGTGGCATTGCTGTCAAAGTTCTTCTTCATTTTTTATTGTACCTACTGGTAATACATTCTGATCTATCCAATCCAGATAATCTCGTGACCCACCATCTATACTGAATGAAATTATACAGGGTACAGTATAACTATGTATCTCTTTTACAGTTTTTTTTATATTTTCAATCTGCTCGTATGTGGTTTTCACGATCATGGCCACTTCATCGTCCTTATGTACACCGTCCCATCGATAAATGGAGGTAATAGAGAACATATTAACACATGCGGCAAGCTTCATTTCCACCAGTGTATTTGCAATCTGTTTTGCTTCTTCCATGGTGCCTGCAGTAATATATACTATTGAAAACATGATTATCCCAGTTTAAGTATATGAATAAGTTTAAAAATCTTATGTTACGTAATGTATAAACCCAGCGGAGAACAAGATTATTGACTGAAATTAATCCATTAATATCTTTTATTGAATCTTATTGGAAAATATTACTGATAATTGCCATTTATTGGCAGGTTATAATTATTTTAAAACAAAACGGAATACTAGAGAAGTATAATATCACTAATCATGGTCCACTATTAATGATACGTACCACCAGGGGACTGAAATTCCTTGAGTGGCTTGCCAGAATAAAGGTTTTCTGGAAGGTATTCGCTGATATTGGCATTCCATTGATGCTAATCGGCATGTTCTTGATGTTCGCTTTGATTGTTTTTTCTGACATCACAATAATTGCTCAAATACAACAGCAGACTTTGGCGCCACCCAGTCAGATCCATGAAGCAAGGAATATCTTTCTTATACCTGGCATCAACGAATTCATACCTTTACTGTGGGGAATGATCGGGTTGATTGTTACACTTGTGGTCCATGAATTCTCTCATGCTATTCTTTGCAGGGTAGAGGATATCAGAGTAAAATCCATGGGAATTATGATGGTAGTCCTTCCTATCGGAGGATTTGCTGAACCTGATGAAGAACAACTATTCGGGAAAAAAGAGGATATTGAAGAATGGGGGGTTAAAGAAACTGAAACAGAAAAACCAAAACAAGCAAATCGAAGACAGCGGGTCAGGATATTATCTGCGGGTGTTATGGCAAATTTTGTGACCGCCCTGGTAGCTTTTGCATTATTCTTCATTGTAATTGGAAACATCGCACCAGTCAGTAATGTCATGATAACTGACGTGATCCCCAACTCCCCAGCTGATCAAGCTGGACTGACAGATATGACCCTCATTACTCACGTGAGTGATAAGAAGATAGAGAATGCATCCCAGTTCTTTAGTTATGTTAATACCTTACGTCCTGATGAAATTATCAAATTGAGAACAAAAAAAGACCACACGATTCGAGAAGTAGTAATTACTCCAGACCAGGTTCTAAATGGTACATTAAGTGGAGTGAAAATTGAGGAGATCACCCCTGGCATGCCTTCTGAAAAAGCAGGACTAATGGCTGGAATGTTAATTGTAGGCATTGATGATATCTCAATTTCAAATTCTTCAGAATTTATGCAATTAATGTCAAATACAAAACCTGGACAGGTGATTCTAATTCACACATTGGTGGCAAATAAGATGGTAAATTACAGTGTTACACTCACTGATCATCCAATGGGAGATACAATTGGTTATATTGGAATTACTTCATCGACTGCTATAATATCCCCATCAATCGGAGTTTCTGTAGGAGAATTCATGGCAAAAGAACTGCTTAACATCCTGCAGTCAATACCTTCATTAATGTTAACAGGAATATTCGGCTGGGTCTTACTTTTGGTGCTTCCATTCCCTAATCCATTTATTGGAAGTTTTCAGGGATTCAGTGGCACTCTTGCTATTTTTTATGAACCCATTGGTTGGGCTGCCCCGCTGGGCGAAGGAGTATTCTGGATCGCCAATACTCTGCTCTGGATAGGCTGGCTTAATTTTTATGTGGGTTTGTTCAACTGTCTTCCAATGTTACCCCTTGATGGGGGACATGTGTTCAAGGATGTTGTCCATTCAGTATTGGAAAAATTGTTCGGTAAAGGAGAACGAATGGGTGAGATAGCAGGAAAAATTGCCACCGGTTTTGCTTTACTTATACTGGCTTCAATTGTGTTTATGGTCCTTGCTCCTTATGTTGCACAACTACAATAAGAATAAATTAAACAAAGTTATGTGGTGAATATGAATTTTACTCTTGATGATACTGATAATTCCCTTTTGACTACAGGTGTTGCGGGTCTTGATGTTCAATTAGGTGGAGGGATACCGGCGGGAACAACTTTATTAGTTTTAGCAGAATCTGGTACAGGAGCAGAGATTTTCACTAAGCAATTCTTATATGGTGGACTTGAAAACGGCGAAGACGGATACTATTTTTCATCTGACCATTCAATTCCAGAGATCAGAGAGGATATGAAACAATTTGGATGGGATGTTGAAAAATATGAACATACAGGAAAAGCCAATTTTATTGATGCATATAATTCCAGGTTTTTTAATGTACTACCATCTGAATTGAGAAATAAGATTTCTGCTAAAGATTTTCTAAAACAGGGAATGGATCCATTTAACCAATTAAAATCCTCCCTAATTCAAAACCATGGGACTAAATATCGTATGGTTATTGATTCCATATCATACTTCCTCAGGGCATATGACATGAACAGTGTTATAGAAGTTATAGAATTAATGTCTTCTATTGGCAAACTCAGCGGTGGATTACACCTCATTTTGGCTGTAAAAGGTTTGCACGATGATCTCACTATCAATACCATGAAACACATGGCTGATGGTGTAATTGAGTTATATGTAAAAGATAGAGCCTCTCAGATCGAACGTGGCCTGGTTGTCAGGAAGATGAGAGGTCTGATCGTACCAAACAGGTCGATCAGTTTTGATATAACTCCCAAAGGTATTGAGCTGGAAACCACTACAAGAGTGCTTTAAAGTAGAGGTTAAATAAATTCTCCCTGTATGGATACGACTTCTTTACTATCCCTGGCTTCTGAATAAGCCTCCAATGGTTCATAGTTTAGCTCAAGAAACGTGTGACCCCATTTGAACTTGTTAAGGATCTCTTCAGCCTGGGTCTTGTGATTAAGAATATATAATGCTGCTGCAAAGGCTTCTACAGTCCCCAATTTGAAAGGTTTTCCGAAATTCACAGGATTTGCAGCTACAAGATATGGGAGTGCCCTGTGTTTAAGTCTTAATTTTTGTAAACTGGGAAAGACTAGTTCCACTTCTTTCCATGAACAGTCCAGAACAATAATACCCCGGTTATAATTATCAGCAGGGGAAAGGGCTTGAAGCGCCATTGGGTCCAATAGTATTCCACCTGATGGAAGTTTATTCACTTTACGATGTAGTTGAGCCAATCCGAACCGGGCAAGTTTCTTGCCAGTACATTTCTTTGGATCACATTGGTTTGCATGATAAAGATGAAGAGGGATGATGTCAGCAACAATCATAACATTCAGGGGATTTTTACCATATCACACATAATTCTATTCTATTTAAAAAATACTATAATGCATTAATGAAATATCCAGTTTTTTCTATTGAAAAATCTGATGGGATATGAAAGTAAATAAATTTTCTAAAATGACAAAAGAATCCATTATTTCATAAGATTTATAATTAATAATGTAATTGAATAATTAAAAAATAGGTGAGTAGTATGGAATATTCTGAAATGTCAAGAAAATTAATAAATATATTAAAATTAAATGGAAAACCAGTAGCTGTTTCGCTTTTAACCAGAAAAGAAGACATTCCCGAGGGAATGGAAGAGATTGATGAACCTGTTAGATATTGTCAAATGTTACAGAATGCCAGGTTTAATGATGTAATAACATTAGCAACCGAAGAAAAACATTCCTGCAAAGGGGGTGCAGCTGCCATTGGACTTAGAGATTACCCCGATAATATAAAATCTGGAGCACTCTATTATTCTAAACTAGGAAAAGAAATATCCATCGGCGTTGCTAAACGAGTTGTAGATAATATGCCCAGACCAATACCCGGGACAATTGTCACAACCATAGTTGCCCCGCTTGATGCCACCCCAACACAACCTGATGTTATTGTTGTTATCGGAAATGTGCTTGCTGCAAGACGGATCGTTCATTCCATAATCTATAGACACGGCGGACGAATGACCTCAAACTTTGCAGGTATTCAATCAACATGTGCTGATGCTACAGGTTCACCTTATACAACAGGTGAACTAAATGTTTCCATTGGTTGTGATGGAGCTGCCAAGAATGCAGGTCTTAAGGATGATGAATTGGTAATTGGTATACCTGCAGAACTTTTAGAAGATATAGTAAACATTTTAGATTCTAAGGCGCAAGAATGGGATGATTGGATGCGAGAGTAATCCTAATATAGTTAAAAACCAAACAATATTAACTGATAAAATTCAAATTCCAACAAGTGATAAGTAATAAACCACGGAGAGCATAGAGGATACAGAGAGTAAAATCAGGTGCAAGCTCTATGTTTCTCTGTGTCCTCAGTGGTTCAAATATAATTGTCTGAAAATCAAAGTGTTAAGATATTAGTATCAGACCAACAGATGTCTAAATAATATAAGTATGTAATTATATTTGTTAATAAATATAAACAGGGATAATTTACGATTCTCATGTGTTTTTTGATGTATTGTCTACAAAATATATTAATAAAGTTAGATTCATATATTAAGAAGTCAAAACGTTTATATTATTTTGTAGTCGTAAAAGAACAACCTTTAAAAATAAAAAAAAAATCATTCATTAATGAGGGATACACAAATTGAAAAATAATCCGTTTTTAATTACCTGTGTAATTTTTTTTATTACTTTGGTTCTGTCTATTGGTACAGTAAGTGCTGATAATATTTATTCAAAGCAGATAGACAAGGGTGATGGATACCAAATTAACAACTATGTTTTACAATTAACCAGTACAACATTGGGTGCAGATATTAATCCCATAATTGATTTCTATGAATTAAAATCAGATGGCAGTTATTTTAAACTGGAAGATTATGATGTAAAAACTATATATGCAGATGGTACAAAATTTGAATTTGAAAGAAATTCAGAAAAAATTACCGTAGAAATTAAAAATGCCACAGGAAGTTATGTAATAGTAGATATTTTCACATCTGGCATCACAGTTGAATATGAATTCGCAGTGGATGGCGGTGTTTCAAATGCGAAATTCACAGGTGAACCCAATATAGTTCTTACAAAAGAAGTGGATAAAACAACGGCAGAGATAGGAGATCTTATCCGGGTCACAATCAAAGCAAAAAATACTGGAGATGGTCTGGCAAAACAAATTACTATTGATAGGGGTTTGACCTCTGGTTTCATATTCAAAGAAGATTTTCCAATCACATCTCAATCAGAATTGGGAGTTAATGAAGAATACACTATGCTAATATACACTATAGAAGCCACAGCTGGCGGCACTTTTCCAATTAATCCTGCTGTAGTCACATATTTTTCTTCGTTATCTGCTGAAAAATATACATCAAAATCCAATAGTCCCACGATAACTATTGCAGAAAAAGCTATTGAAACGTCTGAACTCAAGATTGGAATAACTCAAGACAACACAAAAATCAAGCATGGTGAAAAAGTGACTTTTAAGGTGAACGTGGAGAATTTGAAAGACGTGCCTGCCTCAAATATTCGTATTGAACCCATATTCACTAAAAACCTGACATATGTTTCAGGTTCTGATGAAATAGACATTATTAACGAAAAACCCATCATCCAGGATAGTACTTATGGAGCCA
Source organism: Methanosarcinales archaeon (assembly GCA_014859725.1). Classification (NCBI taxonomy): domain Archaea; kingdom Methanobacteriati; phylum Methanobacteriota; class Methanomicrobia; order Methanosarcinales; species Methanosarcinales archaeon. Next base: position 14,528 of record JACUTQ010000010.1, read on the forward strand.
GGTACGAAGCTGAATATCAATTTACCTTTAAAGCAGATAAAGTAGGTTCTGATAGTCTAACAGTAAAATTGACATATAATAATGGTGTAGAAGATATTACCAATGAAATTATCTCTGATACGGTTTATATTCGAAAAGGTGATTTTGATTTCCTCGCAGAATTCCCGATATACATCTACCTAACACCAATCATTATTATACTAGCTCTGGCAGGATGGTTTTATTGGAGATCAAAGCAATTCAGGATGTAAATATATATTATTGAGGAGGAGAAAAGTTTGTTAAATGTATTGATCATTGGTATAGGACAATGCGGTAACAGGATACTGGATGCAATTAATAAACAGGCTTTTGGGGCCGGAAGGTTTTCAAAATATTATTCATCACAAAAGTTTGTATCCCGGGTTGAGACCATTGCTATCAATACAGCAATTAATGATCTTAAAGAATTGCGTAATACCAAGGTAAAGGATAGGATCCATATACCTAACCTGCATGGGCTTGGAGCTAATCGAATTTTAGGTAAACAATGCTTTAATGACAATAAAGACCTGATCATGCGAAATATCTCTGATAGGGGAGATTTCGATGTTGCATTTGTCATTACTTCCTCATCAGGTGGAACGGGATCTTCATTTAGCCCTCCGCTTGTTAAAGAATTAAAAACAAGATATGATTTTCCTGTTTATAGTTTAATGGTGCTTCCATTTAGAGAAGAAGGTACTATTTATTTGCAAAACTCTGCTTTTTCAATCAAAGAGATGCGTGAAAGTGGAACCGATGGAATGATTTTAGCAGACAATCAATACTTGAAAGATGCTGGAAGTAACATACAATCAGCGTACGACGGTATTAACAAAATGATCTCTGAGAGGATTTTATTCTTATTGGAAGCCCTGGATAGCGAGATGATGATGGTTACAGATTTGGGTGATTTTAAAACTGTTATGGCCGGTGGTGATGGTATTGCCACAATAGGATTTGCCAAAGGTGATGCCAATACCTCTATTAAATCTACTATTCACGAAAGTATTTCCCCAAGTGGTCTGTTGTTCTCATCTAATGTATATGAAGAAGGCAGCAGGGCAATGATAATCTTGCGAGGAGATCAAAAATATTTAAGCATCGATGATATCTCAGCTGAAATCGATAAGCTATCTTCACATATCGGTCATGTATTCAAAGGTGTTATTATTCGCAATGGTGAACTTCCTAAAGTTCTCTCTGTTCTAACCCTTGAAACTACAGTTGAACTTGAGAAACTGTACGCTTTAGCAGTTGAAGCCATTCATGTTGAAAAGGATAAACGAGAACGTGTTGCATTGCAGAAAGAGACTGATACTACTTTCTCAAAGATAGATGGACTGGAGCCACAATACTAAAATCTAAAGTCAAAATGTTCTCAAGATTGATATTGGATGTTGTTCTCTATAATCTATTTTATATAAATCAGTTATTTTTTTCTCAAAAAGCTTTATCAAATCTGAAGACTATATATACCTAATTGAGGTTAATCTAAATGGGTAAGAGAACACGTATTATTAATGACCCTTCAGATCTTGTCCCCCTGTTGGGAACTTTTGGTTCAAAAACCCACAAGAAAGTTTTTGATAATTTGCTTGTTGATTGGTTTACTAAAGAGGAACTGAAAGAAAAGCTGACTATGGATGTAGATGATAGTATTAAAATTTTAAAAAAATGCGGGTTAATTGAGAGCAAATGGCGAATGCCAGAACCTGGACAAACACCAAAAAAGGAATATCATACGTCTTATTCCAAAATACAGGTGAATTTTCAGTGTACCGTTGAAGATCTATCTGACCTGCTAATGATCACATTCAGTCGAGATGATGATATCAGGAACATGATAGAACAGATCGAAGCTGAAGTAGTCAATGGGAACCAATCCATGACAGGACTGGCAAGGGTGTTAGGAGCAAGTCCCTTATATCTAAGAGGGGTGGCAAGACGTTCTGACAAACTAACAGTTAAGGGTCAGAGAATTGAATTCAACGGTGCTACTGGTGCTATTGGATGATAAATTTACTTCACAGTAAAAAAGATAGTACAAAGTTCCAGATCCTTGTTGAAATTGCAGCTAACCAGCCTAATGTACGCCAGAGAGAGATCGCTGAAAAAATCGGAATTACTCCCCAGGCAGTTTCTGAATACATCAAAGAATTAACCGATGAAGGTTTGATTCTATCTGACGGTAGGGTACGTTACAAGGTAACTAAGAAAGGGATAGAATGGGTGCTTGAGCGTACTGCTGAGTTGAAGCGGTATGCCATGTACGTGATGGAAGATATCATCAGTCATGTTTCTGTATGGACAGCTATTGCTGATGAGGATTATAGAACTGGACAAAAAGTCTCACTGGTCATGCGTGACGGGTTATTATATGCCAATACAAAACAGGAGCATGCAGCTACTGGAGTGCTTATATCTGATGTGAAAGCAGGAGAAGATGTAGGGGTAACCGACCTGCACGGCCTGATCGAGCTGGAAGATGTCAAGATTACGGTTTGTAAAGTTCCCAGGGTTGAACGGGGTGGGTCGAAAAATGTAGATCTTGACGTTCTGGAAGAACTGGTAAAGGATAGCCGATATATATGTGCTCTGGGTGTGGAATCACTAATAGCGTTAAAGCGTATCGGTAAAGAACCGAGTATTATGTTCGGAGCCAAGGACTCAATTGTAGAGGCTGCGTTTCATGGCCTGTCATCTGTGGTGGTATCTGTGGACGAAGAGGTGCCGCAGCTTTTGAATCGGCTGGAATCTGAAGGTCTGGTATATGAACTCCATGACCTTCGCAAATAATCTTTTTTTTGCATGTCATTAATTGTGCTTATTCAGCCTGGCAGACAAAATATTGAGCTAATGCCCCTGAAAAATGGGAGTAGTGATGCTTCGTTCAGGAGTATTCTGGAATTACAGCATACTTCAAAAGGACCCCGGCCATTCAAATTTAAGGTTTTGGATGGAACAAATGAGGACCTAAGACCCCCGGCTGAAGCTGTAGATCTACTTAGAATGGCAGATATGATCTTAATTCCAAAACATGGTGATGAGGTCCACGAAAAAGATGTCATTAATTTGCTGCAGGGTTACCAATTGGATTACGAATGGGTTGATGTTTGCCGTTTTTGTTTATCTGAAGGGAGGTTCCAGTCCGTGGACTCAAAATCAGTCAAATTCAGGGGCGATCTTATCTGTGAAAATTGCGCGATGTCGGAACTTTACAGGGAAATACATTCTGGAACTAAAAGGATGGCCGAGGAAGGAATCGAAAGGCTGTTCCAGTTATTGCTAAAAACAAAGGATCTGGATCGTATGCTGGTGTTTCTTGACCCCAAAAAAATGGACCGTGAACTAACAGTATTTGATCGTGTTACTTCAGGCATGTCTGTGGATCCAGTAAATGTGAATGGACTTGATCTGGATGACCGCCTGAAAAAATTGCTGCCAGAAAAGCTGCTGCCTGTTCAATCCCTTTCAATTCGTTCAGGACTGCTTAAGAAGCAGAACCAGCTTGTGGTCTCAGCCACTGCCACCGGTAAGACATTGATCGGTGAGATGGCAGGAGTCAATAATATACTGGAGGGTAAAGGGAAGATGCTGTTTTTGGTTCCCCTGGTGGCACTGGCCAATCAGAAACACGATCAATTTACAAAGAAATATGGATCTATTGGGATTACTACATCTATAAAAGTTGGGCAGGCCCGCATCAAAATGGGAAAACGTTTCAAGATGCGTACTTCCCTTGATTCAGATATTATTGTGGGCACATATGAAGGGATCGACCATTTACTAAGAACTGGAACCGATTACAAGCTAGGCAATGTAGGTACCGTTGTAATGGATGAAGTGCATATGATCGAAGACCCTGAAAGGGGACCGCGACTGGACGGACTGATAGCTCGGTTAAGATACCTGTATCCCAAATGCCAGTTCATCTATCTCTCAGCTACCGTAGGCAATCCGGGCTGGCTGGCAAAGGGCCTGGGTTCAACATTAATTGAATATGAAGAAAGACCTGTACCCCTGGAGCGTCATTTGTTGTTCGGGGGGGCATCCGAAAAATTACGGCTAATAAACCAGCTGGCACAGGAAGAATATAATAAGAGCTCCTCAAAGGGCTTTAAGGGCCAGACAATTGTTTTTGCACATTCCAGGCGAAGCTGCCACAAGTTATCAGATGCCCTGAGAATCCCGTCAGCACCGTATCATGCCGGTTTGCCATACAAACAGCGTCGAAAGACAGAGGAAGAGTTTGCCAAAGGAAATATCCCTGTTGTAGTCACCACTGCAGCCCTGGCAGCTGGTGTGGATTTCCCTGCATCACAGGTAATATTTGAAAGCCTTGTTATGGGTAATGACTGGATAACCCAGGGCGAGTTCTTTCAAATGCAGGGTCGGGCCGGACGGCCGGATTATCATGACGTAGGAGTGGTGGTTGTTATGGCAGAACCGGATAAACGCCTTGGTCAGGGTGAGAGTGAAGAACAGGTGGCTTTCAGGCTGCTTCGTGGAGAAATGGGGCCGATTTCCCTCCAGGAAGATGAGGATTCAGGACTTGAACAGGTGCTGGTCTCTGCAGCGATCTTTGATAATATACAAAAACTTAAAACCGTGGAATCATTGAGATTGGGCGGGGGCAATGTGGACCATATGTTGAAAAAATTGCATGATATGGGTTATCTGGACATCTCCGATCAGAAAATACACCCTACAAAATTGGGGCGTATAATGACTGAACATTTCCTGAACCACGAGCAGGTTTCTATTATGAAGGAAGGGATTATCTCAGGTGTTGAACCTGAAGATATCATCACAAACCTTGAAGTATTTGACAGGGCATTTTTTGTGGGAGCGGACCGAATAGCTGCTACCCTGAATGTGAGACTGCCTTCAAGGGTATTCCAGGGAGCTGCAATGGAGATGGCCTTATCAGGGGAGTCTCTGGGAAAGCTGGATAGCAATACAAAACAAAAATTAATGAATTTTGCTACTGATCTTTTAACATGCACTTGCAAAGATACACCGTATTGCGGATGTCCGGAACGCAAGTTCTCTAAAAGACTACTTCAAATGCGATGTGATGGAGCAAGCCCTGCTGAAATTATCGAGACAATGACCGCCAGATATGATGTATTTGCATATTTAGGTGATGTGATCGAATATCTGGAAACTGCAGCCAGAAATCTCGAAGCAATAGTGAAAATTGCTGAAGTTACCAATGATCAACATAAGAAAAAGCAGGCTAAAGTTTTATTAAAATGCATTGTCGGGTAATGCTGCAATCTGTCAATATAAAAAATCATGTGGCGTTATTATTATATAGAAGTACAAACAGTTAGAAGTGTTCTTATTATATTGATAATACTACTTAGTATACTACAATTTGGAGGATCAAAATGGCAGAGTTAGGCGGTCAGCCTATTATTATTATCGACCCGGATAAAAAGAGGACTACAGGTCGGGATGCACAATCTATGAATATCACAGCCGCAAAAGCAATTGCACAGGCTGTAAAAACCACTCTTGGACCAAAAGGAATGGACAAGATGCTGGTAAATGGTGTAGGGGATGTCACCATAACCAATGATGGCGCTGAGATCTTAAGACAGATCGATGTCCAGCATCCTGCAGCCATGATGATGGTGGAGATCTCCAAGACCCAGGAAAAAGAGGCAGGTGACGGGACAACCAGTGCAGTGGTACTTGCAGGTGAATTATTAACTCAGGCCCAGAAGTTGATTGAACTTGAAGTTCATCCCACGATCATTGTGAAAGGTTACAAACTGGCAGCAGAAAAGGCGCAGGAAATCCTGGAATCCACTGCTATCAATGTAACAAAAGATGAAACAGAGGTCTTGAAAAAGATCGCCTTGACCGCACTGTCAGGTAAGGGCAGCGAGATGGCACTGGATGATCTTGCCACATTATGTGTGGAAGCCATACAGGCTATTGCTGATGAGACCGAGATAGATATCGAACATAATATCCAGATCATCAGTCAGAGGGGCGGTTCTATTAAAGATACCAGGTTGATCAAGGGCATGGTGCTTGATAAGGCCCGGGCCCATAAGAATATGCCCAAGAAAATTGATGATGCAAAAGTAGCAGTACTGGATGTGGGTATTGAAGTACAGAGGACCACAACCAACAGCAAGATAAAGATTTCCTCACCTGAGCAAATGAATGAAGCATATCAGGAAGAATATCAGACTGTAAAGGACCAGGTGGATGCCCTGATCGCTGCTGGTGTGAACGTATTGGTCACACAGAAAGGGATAGATGATATTTCACTGCACTACCTTGCCAAACACAACATCCTGGCCATTAGGCGGGTCAGTGAGGATGATATTAAGAAGGTTGTCAGGGCCACCAGTGCGACTTTACGTTCAAATTCCATGGATATTTCACCTGAGGACCTGGGCTCAGCTGACCTGGTTGAAGAAAGAGGTATGGGCAATTACAAAATGTTATACTTTGAAGGTTGTGAAAATCCAAAAGCTGTAACCATAGATGTTCACAGCGGTGCCGATTTTATTACTGAAGAGGTAAAAAGAGCCCTGGACGATGCCTTGAATGTGGTCAAGGTTGTACTGGACGAAGGAAAGGTTATGTATGGAGGCGGGGCTCCTGAGATCGAGGTGGCTATGCAATTACGTGAATATGCATCCACTTTGAGCGGGCGTGAGCAACTGGCTGTATCTGCATTTGCAGAAGCCATGGAAGGACTTCCCAGGAGCCTTGTTGAGAATTCAGGCCTTGATCATGTGGATATTCTGGTAAAGCTGCGCTCAGAGCATAATAACGGCAACAAGACAGTTGGTCTGAATTTGTTTACCGATGAAGTAACAGATATGAGTAACACTAATGTGGTGGAACCGTTGAAGGTAAAGGTCCAGTCAATTAAATCTGCTGTGGATGCTGCTGTCATGATACTCAGGGTGGATGACGTGTTTGCTTCCAAATATACCGGGCTCATGGATGTGGATCCTGAACACAGGGTAGATAGTTATGACGGCATCCAGGCACCAAGTCTTGAAGAAATCGGAGAAGATTAATATTGGAACGTCCCTGATATACTTTGAGGCGGACCATGGGGAAGAATGAGGATACTGAGATAGAATCATCAAATTCCGAAAATCCTGAAATGGATAAGGAAATTGAAGCAACAAAAAAACGTGCTGATGAATACCTGGATTCACTTCAACACCTTCAGGCAGAGTTTGACAATTATAAGAAAAGGGTGGATAAAGAAAAGAAAGACCTTATTGAGTATGCTAACTCTGATCTAATATCCGAACTTATCGATGTAATGGAGAACCTTGAACGGGGGGTCGCAAGTGCAAGGGATTCTGATGACATTGAATCTGTAGTTAAGGGAATGGAGATGGTGTGCACCCTGTTAAAGGGTATACTTGAATCAAAAGGGCTGAGGCCCATTGAAGCAGCAGGCCAGAAGTTTGACCCTTACTACCACGAAGCAATGATGAAAACCCCTTCTGATGAATATCCGAATAATACGGTTATGGAAGAATTCCAGAGAGGGTACAAGATCAAAGACCGGGTTATACGTTATTCAAAGGTTAGTGTATCGGTTGATGAAAACAAAAATAATAATACGAATGCATGAATTTATCTAATTATATGAGGTGAATTAATAATGGCAAAGACAATAGGAATTGATCTGGGAACAAGCAATTCGGCAGCTGCGGCTATGATAGGCGGGCGGGCTACCATTATACCCAGTGCAGAGGGATCAAGTGTCGCTGGAAAAGCATTCCCGTCTGTTGTGGCCTTTACAGAGGATGGACAGAGGCTGGTGGGAGAGCCGGCGCGCAGACAGGCGGTTACAAATCCGGAAGGCACTATAATGGCCATCAAACGGAAGATGGGGACAGATTATAAGGTGACCATTCGGGGCAAGGATTTCAAGCCCCAGGATATTTCGGCTTTTATTCTTCAGAAGATCAAGCAGGATGCAGAAGCCTTCCTGAATGATAAAGTAGAAAAGGCTGTCATTACCGTTCCGGCTTATTTTAATGACAACCAGAGGCAAGCTACAAAGGATGCCGGTGAGATTGCCGGGCTAGAAGTGGTGCGAATCATCAATGAACCAACAGCAGCATCACTGGCATACGGCCTGGATAAGAAAGGCGATCAGAAGATCCTGGTCTATGATTTTGGCGGGGGCACGCTGGATGTTTCGATCATGGAAATGGGTGAGGGTGTGTTTGAAGTTAAATCTACATCAGGCGATACCCAGCTGGGCGGTACTGACATGGACAATACACTGGTTGATTATATTGCCCAGGATTTCCTGAACAAAGAAGGGATCGACCTGAGGACGGAAAAGACCGCAGCGCAGAGGCTGAGGGAAGCTGCCGAAAAGGCAAAGATCGAGCTCACCACCACTATGCAGACCTCCATCAATCTTCCCTTTATTACAGCCAACCAGGCAGGACCCAAGCACCTGGAAATGACCCTGCAGCGATCAAAACTGGAAGATCTGGTCATGCCCATAGTGGCAAAGACCAGACAGCCTATAGAACAGGCACTGAAGGATGCTAAACTGAGCGCGTCAGATGTCAACAGCATTATTCTGGTTGGGGGACCTACCAGGATGCCCATTGTACAGAAATTCGTTAAGGATATAATAGGCAGAGAGCCGGAACGGGGTGTTGATCCCATGGAATGCGTAGCATTGGGTGCGGCCATACAGGCCGGTGTGCTGGCAGGAGAGGTAAAGGATGTGTTGCTGCTGGACGTGACACCGCTGTCTTTGGGTATTGAGACCCTGGGTAGTGTGTTCACCAAGCTCATCGAGCGCAATACCACTATACCTACCAAGAAGAGCCAGATATTCAGTACTGCTGCCGAGAACCAGACCTCTGTGGACATCCATGTGCTCCAGGGCGAGCGTGCTATGTCTCATGATAATACTACTCTGGGCAGGTTCACTCTGATAGGGATACCACCCTCACCAAGGGGTATTCCCCAGATCGAGGTGACCTTTGATATTGATGCTAACGGCATCATACATGTGACTGCCCAGGATAAAGGTACAGGCAAGGAACAGAAGATCACCATCACATCCCCGCATAAGTTGTCTGAGGATGAGATAAAGGCCAAGGTGGATGAAGCCCAGCAGTATGAAGAGGCTGATAAAAAAGCTAAGGAGCTCATAGAGCTTAAGAACCAGGCAGATACCCTGGCATATAGCACAGAGAAGGCCCTTGCTGATCTTGGTGAAAAGGTCACGGAAGAGCAGCGCAAGACCATAACCGAGAAGATCGGGAAGACCAGGGAGGCTATTGGTACTGACGATAAGGACAAGATCCAGGCAGCTGTTGACGAGCTGACCAAGGAGATGCAGACCATAAGCACCATGATCTACGAGCAGGCTGCCCGGGAACAGGCTTCTGCCGGTGGAGAAGGTACCCCGGAATCTGAAGAGCATGAAGAGCAGACTGAGGATAATGTGGTCGATGCTGAATATGAAGTAATGGATGAGGATAAATAATCCTTATCCGATTTTGTTTTTTATATATTGTTATTTATTAATACAATAATTAAAATGGCTACTAAAGGCGATTATTATGAAATTCTGGGTGTCGATAAGGGCGTTACCCAGGAAGAGTTAAAAAAAGCTTACAGGAAACTGGCAATAAAATACCATCCTGACAAGAACAAAGAACCTGGAGCTGAAGAGAAGTTCAAAGAGATCAGCGAAGCCTATGGTGTGCTGAGCGATTCTGAGAAACGCAGTAAGTATGACCAATATGGACATGCCGGAGTTGACGGAACCTGGAGCCAGGAAGACATCTTCAGGGGGGTTGACTTTGAGGACCTGTTCAGGGGTTTCGGAGGAGGGGGAGGTGTCTTTGATATTTTCTTTGGTGGCCGAGGAGGCAGGCACAATGGTCCCCAGCGGGGTTCAGATCTCAGGACTGATATGACCATTTCATTTGAGGATGCGTATAAGGGTGTTGAAAGGGAGATCGAGATCCCCAGGACAGAAACCTGTCCGTTATGCAACGGCAGCGGTGCTAAGCCAGGAACCGATGTAAAGACATGCAGGACATGCGGGGGCAGCGGCCAGACCACCCGAGCCCAGCAGACACCTTTTGGCCAGTTCATGACCACCAGTACGTGTCCCACATGCCGGGGCCAGGGTAAGACCATCGACACTCCATGCACTAAATGCCATGGCAGCGGTCAGGTGCAGAAGCATCGCAAGATCAAGGTTAAGATACCGGCCGGAATTGAAAGCAACTCCCGTATGCGTGTCGGTGGTGAAGGAGAGCACGGTACCAAGGGCGGACCACCAGGGGATCTGTATGTAGATATTTATGTGAAACCACACAGGCTCTTCAAACGGGTGGGCAATAATATCCTGTTGGGTACAAAGATCAGTTTCACCCAGGCATCATTGGGAGATGAGATCATGGTGCCTACTGTGGACGGTAAGGTGAAGTTGAAGATACCGGCAGGAACCCAGCCCGGGGCCACGTACAGGATAAAAGGCAAGGGTATGCCTAATATTCACGGGCACGGGCAGGGCGATCTGAATGTGAAGGTCGATGTGAATGTGCCTAAAAAGTTGTCCGAGAAGCAGAAGGAACTGCTGAGGAAGTTTGCTGAGCTGAGCGGGGAGAAGCCAGCTAAAGAGAATGAAAAAGGGATATTTGAGAAGGTAGTGGATGGGGTTAAGGAGAAGATATAATAGTCTCTTATTCAATGAGATATGGTGGAGAGCACCCAACCGCTGCAGAGCTGCTGGGTATAGTTATTACGATGCACAGGCATGAATCGGCTGTAGTGAGTGAACGGAGCGAAGCAGAGAGAACGAACGAAAGACGATTGATGCACTAAACTGAAGGGGACGGGCCGAAGCATGAGGCCGGTTCCCGGGTCTCTAAACACTAATCTTCACTTCCCGACATTACGGGTGAGGCGAGACACATCAGCGGCTCACCTCATCCGGCAACTACTTACTACAATTCACATGGAGTGGAGTAAGAAGATATGAGTGAATAATACAGC
>JACUTQ010000011.1 GCA_014859725.1 Methanosarcinales archaeon
TTATGTTCAACGAGAATTTGAATGGATACAGTGTATTAATTTTAAATATGATATGAACTTTTCCGACAATCTCTATGGGGCATAGTAGCTCAGATGAGATTTTTTTTGAACATCTCATGAAAGAATTTGAGTTGGCAGAAATGTCAGATATAATCAAAGAAGTAAAAGAGATGCGAAATTCTTTAGTATCTCAAAGAAAGAAGGAAGAATGATAATAAATCATGGATTTGAAACATCTTCTTGAGAAGGTAAAAAACGGGGAAGTGGATATTGACGAAGCTTGCGGACAGATTAAGATCCATAATATCGATACGTTAAGCAAGATATCAAATATCGACCCTCATAGAATGAAACGCACAGGTATACCTGAAGCTATTTTTTGCGAAGGAAAAGAACCTGGTGACCTGGTACAAATTGCTGAGGAACATCTGGAATATGAAGGTAGGGCCATACTGACAAGGGTCTCAGATGAACAACTGGATACCCTAAAAGGAAAATATCCTGTCCAATGGCACCAAAATGCCAGGGTAGCTATTCTGAGAAAGGATGGGACAAAGCCTCAAAAGACAGGTGGTGCCATTGGTATCATCACTGCCGGGACCGTGGATATACCGGTCGCTGAGGAGGCAAGGATCATTGCAGAGGAGATGGGGGTTACAGTCCATACTATTTATGATGTTGGGGCTGCCGGGATCCACAGGCTTTTTCCGCACCTTGGAGAAATGATCGAATCAGGCGTGGATGCCATTGTTGTAGCTGCCGGCAGGGAAGGGACATTGCCGACCATCATATCAGGGATCGTAGATGTTCCGGTAATTGGAGTCCCGGTCTCATCAGGATACGGAGCAGGTGGTAACGGGCTTTCAGCATTGTATACCATGCTGCAGTCCTGCTCTGTGCTGACCGTAGTTAATATCGATGCCGGGTTTGTAGCCGGAGCCTATGCTGCCAGAATTGCCAACATACTTGCAGCTGAGCGAAAGAAAAATGAAAATTGAGGCTATCCCTCGTCGTACCCAATTTCTTCTTTAGTAAGATAGCAGGCTGGATCATCGGCCCATACATTATCGTAAATAGCTTCTGCTCGTACCCGGAAATTACCGTTGCAGATATCGAACCATTTGCACCTGGCACACCTGTCTGCATTGGCTTTTATGAGAGGCTTCCGGTTTTTGAGGCCAGCCATTAATTCGTCGTTTGTATCTGTCCAGATCTCGCTGAACTTCCTTTCCTTGACGTTGCCAAAGGAATAATGTCTCCAGAACTGGTCTGCATGGACCGAACCATCCCATGACACGCATCCGATACCGATACCAGTTGAATTACCCTGGTTCATCATGAGAAGTTCATAAACATCGGCCGCACGCTCGGGATCCTCCTCCAATAACCGGAAATAGACATAGGGACCATCGCAGTGGTTATCCACGGTCAGCACTTCCATTGGGAAGCCTTTGTCATGCATTGCTTTTGTCCTATCCATTATCAGATCAAGCACCTTACGGCTCTCTTCATGTGTCAGGTCTTCTTCCACCAGCTTTGACCCCCTACCTGCATAGACCAGGTGATAGAAGCATACTCTAGGGATGCCTTCCTCTTCAAGCAGGTCAAATATGGCCGGGATATCAGCAGCATTCTTTTTATTAATAGTAAGTCGCAATCCTACCTTGATACCTTCTTTCTTGCAGTAGCGCATACCCTGCAGTGCCGCATCAAATGCACCTTTCATGCCCCTGAACTTATCATTGGTCTCCCTCATCCCGTCCAGAGAAACACCAACATATGAAAGGCCGATCTCTTTTAAGACTTTTGCCATATTTTCATCGATCAGGGTCCCGTTGGTGGAAATAACAGCCCGCATACCCTTTGATGTGGCATATTGGGCCAGTTCAGGGAGGTCTTTTCGCATCAGGGGTTCACCGCCTGAGAATAAAATCACAGGAGAACCGAAATCTGCCAGGTCATCTATCAGGTCTTTACCCTGCCGGGTGGTCAGTTCATCCTTATACTCAATATCCTGGGATTGGGCATAGCAGTGTACACAGTGGAGGTTGCATCGCCTGCCCATGTTCCAGACCACTACTGGTTTTTTATCTTTTGAGAACTGCAATAAATGTGAGGGAAGTTTGCCTGATTCCCGGCCATACCTGAGCGCATCTGACGGCTCAACTGTCCCGCAATATAATTTTGAAATACCTATCAATTGAAAATCTCCATTTTGTTTTTATGTAAGATGTATAAGTAATCCTCTTTTTTCATTGAATCGTACATTGATGGATGATGAATACATCACAAGGTCCTTTTCTATGTGAAAAGTGATGTCATATTTATTGTATGTGACATCACCTGAAAGTGCGCGGTCCGTGGGTCTTATCTCAAGTCTGGGGCAGCATCCTCCACCTGATAAAAATATACGCACCGCTTTTTTTTCAGTTTTGGCCAATTCATCTTTTATGAACTGTACAGCATCATCTTCAATAAAAAGATTGCTCATTAAATATCAAATTCCTTTTGTACTTCGTTAATGAGTGCCTCAAAGGTATACTCCTTAGAGATAATATTAACTTGTAGATTATATATATCTAATGTTATAGATGTTGGATCACCAATAGCTGCCACAATAAGTTTATGAAAATTTAATGCTTTTGTGAGCTTATCCAGGACATCCATTTCAGAGGCCAGTTCGAACAGGTTTTTAACCATCATTGAACTGGTAAATGCAATAGCATCCACTTTATTTTCAATTAATGCCTGTATCAGTTCCTCCTGTTGTGCATTTCTTTTTGGTCTTGCGATCTCATAGACCTGGGTCTCAAACACTTCAGCCCCTGCGTTTTCCAGCCCCTCTACAAGAATAAGCGCACCATGGGAACTCCTGGCTATGTCAACCACTTTACCCTTCACGTCCGGTGCTATAGCTTTCACTAAACCCTCTGAACTGTATGATTGGGGAACAAATGAAATAGTAATTCCTTTGTTTTGTGCAGCTTCCCCGGTCTTTGGACCAATTGCAATGGTCTTACAGCGGTTTAACGCCTGTATGAACTCTTCCCGGTCTGTTATTTTATCCAGGGTATGATCGATCCCGTTGGCACTGGTAAAGATCACGATATCTGATTGCCCGGCCAGCACCCTTTTAACAAAACCATCAAAATACTCATCTTTTTTGTCCAATATCTCTATCAATGGAGCCGAAATAACTTCAAAACCTGCTGCCTGGCAAATATGAATGGATTCTGCCTCATACCGCTTAGGCCTCATTATAGCGATCAATGGATGTGGATTTGCCATAATAACCTACTGGACTTTTTGTTCACCCAGTTCATCATGCAGGCCGACCACACCGCCAATAATGGTAATGGCAGGGGCCTTGACACCCCTCTCTTTGGCCAGATCTACAATATTTTTAAGAGTACCCACCGTAGTTCTCTGGTCCGGCCTTGTACCCCTTTCTATCAAAGCTACCAGAGTATTGGGATCTTTGCCGTGGTGCAATAATTCATTGACATTCCGAGGCAGCATGCTGACGCCCATCAATATCACTATGGTCCCGCTAAAACGAGCAAGTGCATCCCAATCAAGGGCTGAATCATCTTTTGTTGGGTCTTCATGTCCTGTTATAAAGGTCACCATGCTGGCATGATCCCTATGGGTCACAGGTATGCCTGCATAAGCTGGTGCTGCAATGGCCGATGTAATCCCTGGCACAACTTCCACTTCGATGCCTTCTCTAACCAGCACCTGTGCTTCTTCCCCGCCCCGTCCGAACACGTAAGGGTCGCCGCCTTTCAACCTGACAACCTTCTTTCCCTCTTTGGCTTTATCCACCAGCACCTGGTTTATCTGGTCCTGTTTCAGGGTATGGCTGCCTGCATATTTTCCGACATCGATCTTTTCGGCACCTTTAGGCATACTAGCTATGATCTTTTTTCCTGGAAGCTGGTCATATACGATAACTTCAGCCTCGTCAATGAGCCTGCGTGCCTTTATGGTGAGCAGGTCGGGATCGCCGGGGCCGCTGCCAACCAGATATACTTTGCCGGATTTTGTGCCTTTCATAAGAATGTCTCAGTTTTCTTAAGGAAAATTTTGTTTTTCTTATCGTTCTGATAGTATGATATACTTTCCTGAGAGGGGTGCTCCAAAGACTATCTTTTCCGATTTCATCAACTGTAGATGTAATGGAGAAGTGGTTGGCAATGAGATTATAATTAAAATGAAGAAGAAGGCAACAACACCTATTTTCAAATCAAATGATGTTTTTCAGAAATCGTATCCCATACCATGGTTGGGCAATAAGAGACTTCGCTTTGAATGGATATCCTGACCAGGGTTCAATTATGAGATATAAACACTTGACGAAAATCGGTGTTAAATAAATTCATGCTAAATCCTCTCAAAAAAGGTAGTATTAATACAATAGTATATAAATGTTTTAATAGTTGAGAAGAATCGGCAAATGATACTTAATAATCTGACAAAGTCAAGCTACTCATCAACCGGTATTGTTTCAAGTTGCCCAGCTAAATTCCATATCAGTGTTCTGGTATGCAATGGCAAATTTTGGTCAGTACTTATATCGTCTAAAATTCTGATACTTAAAGCAGCTTTAAAGGCTGGTGTGTTTTCTTTTTTATACAGTATATTCTTAATTTCATCTGCAGAACGTCTGATGTTTTTTGGTACAGAATCGTCATTAGTAATTCGATCAACAACTTCCATGCATTGTTTTATTATATTTTCTGAATCAACCGGCATTTTCATCCTCTCCTAAATTTGATAAAATGTGTATGAAATATTACAATCATTTTAAGAAAACTAGCGCTTCTTTTAAGTGTGTATATTACTTATATTGTATGAAACATTTTCGGTGATGCAATTGGCTAACAATGAAGAAGATATCAAACTGGAAAAAATAAGTAAATTTTTAGAACAGGGCGGAACCATGCTGGCACAGCATTGTGAATGTGGGGTCCCTCTTTTCAGGTTTAAAGGCAAAGTTATATGCCCGATCTGTGATTCTAATTCAAATAAAGATGAAAAGAAACAAAAAGAAATCGAAATACTAAAAGAATCTACAATAGAACAGTCTCATCCTCAAATATCAATCCCGCCTGTCAATGAAATTCCAATAACTTCCCAAATAACTCCCAATATTCATTCCAACGCATCTACGGGGATCCAACCAGATGCAATGTCATCAGAAACCTCTGAATTTATTAAAAAAACCCTTATTAATAAAATTGTTCAATTAAGTCTTGACCTCCAGCGCGAAACAGACCTTAGCAGAATAAAACAGCAAATAGAAGCTATTGAATCAGGTACCAAAGCTTTGGATAATTTGAAATAAAATCATCCTTTATACTGGCTGCCTACAACTTCTCTGATACGCTGGGCAGTCTTGGGCCCTATTGAATCTACTTCCAGCAATTGTTCATGATCAGCTTTCATGATCGCTTCAACGCATCCAAAATGACGCAGCAATTTTCGTGCCGCGACTGGTCCGATATTTGATATGGACGAAATAATATACTCCTGCTGTTCCTTTAAGGTCTGGGCTGTCTTTCTGCCATGTAGGCTGATTGAGCGATTATTTTCTTCCTGTTCCCGCTTAACCATTACATAGAGAAAGGCGGCTGTATCTTCTTCATCCCTGGTATTAATTATAGGCACCCCGAAATCAGTTGCTATGGAGACCAGTACCCCTCTAATGGCATTGGGGTGTATCTGCCTGCCCGTGTACAGGTTTTCGCCTTCTATTAAAAGCACGGGTCGGTCATAGGCTTTCGAGAGGTCAGAGATCTGGGAAAAAATATTCCTGCTCTTATCAATAATAGAATCCAGAAAGTCCATATCTGTCTTACGCTCGATAGCCACCTTATCACTTATTACATAATCTCCCACTTCCAGAGTTTTCATGATAACCTGAATCCCTGCTGCTTCTAATGCGCGTGCTACACCTGATCTTATCTCACGGTGGTCCACATAGATCTGCAACACTTTGTCAGGGGACTCCGGGAATTCTTCTGAGAATTCTTCTCTGAATTCTGATATTTGTTTTTGTTTTGCTGCAACACTTTCAGCTTCAGTCGCATCTGTGGTATTATTTGCATCTAGAATATCTGGCTTTTTCACAGCCTGGCCAGGTTTACTGAACTGGCGCATCCGATCGTTCATGTTTTTCTCCTTACGCTGGCTGCTCCAGTAATATGCCTCGTCCTTGGTGCCCTTGGCCATGAGCACCATTACTTTACCAGCATGGGCGCGCCCTGTCCTTCCTTTTCGCTGTATGCTCCTTATCTCAGAGGGTACGGGTTCAAAAAACACCACCAGGTCAGTAGCAGGGATGTCTAAACCCTCCTCAGCCACAGACGTAGCCACCAGGGTGTTATATTCCCCGGATTTGAACTTATCAATGATTTCTACCTGCTGTTTTTGGGTAAGACCTGTATCCTTGTATTTGCTGGCTTGACCCACAAACCTGACAGGCCGTACATTTTCAATCTCTTCCAGACTATTTGTCACCAGTTCTGATGTGTCCCGGTAATTAGTAAATACAATCACCCTGGAATCCGGGTTTTCCTTTAGCTGGTCAGAAACGATCTCCTTCACAGCTTCCAGCTTGGGATGCACAACTTCCATTTCTTTCAATGCATGCATGGCCTGGCGCATATTCACATCATCCATCAGCCTTCGGGATGCTTTGCTTCCGGATTTTGAATTTGCTTCATGTTCCAGGCGTTCAAAATATTTTGCCAGAGCGTCAGGTCCCTGGGTCTCAGCGATCTCCATAGCATGGCTCACCTTGAAGACCTCAGCTACCAGGGACACAGCCTTAAAGACCCTATGATCAGGTCCGCGTATCAGTTTGCCCTGTAATCTTGATTGAAGGTCTAATAGCTCCCGTTTATTTGGATATTTCTGATTAGAATCTACACATCCAAGTTTAGCCAATTGGTCGAGCCTATTATTCAAAACCAGTTCCATAGTTACCTTCAACTCCTGGATTTCAACTGGAACAGTAATCTTCCGCCATTCGAGGTCCCTATAATGAATATAAGGTCTCACATCAGGATCAGTATCGGTCCTGACCTGGACATGGGATATTGAAAGGTTATGGCATACTTCATCGATCTTTTCAGTACTGGATCCCGGACTTGCTGTTATTCCCAGTATCAGCGGGTCTTTTGCCTGTAACTGGTATTTCTCTGCAATGTGGACGTAGGCGTAATGACCTACTGCCCTGTGGGCCTCATCAAAGGTAATATGGACCACATCTTTAAGGTCGATCCTGCGTGAGAGCAGGTCGTTCTCGATCACCTGGGGTGTTGACACAATGATAGTGGACTTTTCCCATAATGCTGTTCTTTTGGAGGGAGGGATGCTGCCTGTGAATACCACAATATCATCCTGGGGAAGGGTCATGACCTTTTTCAAGAATGATGCATGCTGTTCCACCAGAGGCTTGGTCGGGGACAGGATGAGCACCTTCCCCTGTTTCTCATTCAGCCTCTGAGCAATGACCAACAGTGCAATAATGGTTTTTCCCAATCCTGTAGGTAATACCGCGAGCGTGGATTCCTTAAGTGCAGCTGCAGTAAGGTTGATCTGGTACATCCGTTTCTCTACGGTATCGGGTTTTATCAGGGGATGGGTAATAAATTCGGTAAGTTCCTCAGTTGATACCTGTGTTTTTGTTTGAGGTTCCATCTGGGATAATGTATATGCTACCCCCATAAAACGCTATTTATTTAATCAATACTGGAACTTTTGCTTAACATGAAACTTTTCAAAAAGCAGACCCGAATTGCAGTAATGGGAGCCGGGGCCATAGGTTCTGTGATCGGGGGAATGCTTGCCCTTAACGGGCATAAGGTGACCTTGATAGGCCGCAGGTCCCACATGGATCATATCAAGAACCATGGCCTGCACATCAAAGGTATCTGGGGGGATCATTTGGTAAAAGATATAGATAGCACCACTTTTCCTCCCAAGGAATTCCAGGATATTGTGTTCTTAACTGTCAAGTCATTTGATACTGCCTCTGCAGCAAGAGAATCACTTCCAATGGTTGGACCGGATACCATTGTAGTGTCAATGCAGAATGGGCTGGGAAATATCGAAACACTGGCCGGAATTGTGGGCAAAAAAAAAGCCGTAGGAGCAATGGCCATTTTCGGTGCCATCCTGTCCGGACCCGGCTGTGTGGAGGTTACTGTGATCGCATCCGAAGCTTTGGTGGGAGAGATGGACGGTACACTCACCCCAAGAGTAGAGGCCATAGCTCACATGCTGGATTGTGCCGGCATCCCGGCCAGGACTTCTAATAATATCATGCGGGATATCTGGCATAAAGCGCTGTACAATATTGCATTAAATCCCCTGTCAGCCATTTTTCAGGTACCATACGGCCAAATTGCTGATAATCCCCATGCCAGGTGGCTTGTTGAGCAGATGATCTCTGAAGCATTCCAGGTAGCCAGAGCAACAGGCATTGACCTGGGTTTCACTTCACCTGGCGAGTACCTGAACATATTATGGACCAGGCAGCTGCCTCCTACCAGGGAACATAGATCTTCTATGCTGCAGGATATTATGCGTGGCAAGAGGACAGAGATAGATCATATCAACGGGGCGGTGGTGAAGTTGGGGGCTGAACAAGGTATAGAGACGCCTTATAATTGTGCTATTGTCAGGATCGTAAAGGCCAGGGAGGGATTGGTGGAAGTGTAATAAAACTTTCACACAGTTTTAATGATATTTTTATTAGCATAATTTGATGTTCTTCTATCGAGGTGGGAAATGTCACTTTCTACCTCGCAGTAATGTGACATTCAAGAGCAAAGGATATGCAAGGGCGATTGCGTAGTTGAAGAAGGCCTGCCGCAAACCCATAACTGTGGGCTGATCCCAATTACAGTCTGAAACTCTGCATCTCAACATCCGAAATTAGTATGAACGAATTAATTGAAATTAAATGAAACGTTTATCCACTTATTTTTTATTCTTACAATTTGTCATGCAATTGCTTCATTTAAACTAACTTCGCCAGCTGCTATTGGGTGGACGAGTAAAGTTGATTTATGGAATTTTTCCATAATAACATCTATTTTTTCAGAAATTTCAGAAGTAAAGTAAGCCTCATTGCACTCATTGCAAATATACGCAGGTACATCTTTTACAGTAAGGATTTCCTTTTCTACTTTGACGACAAATTCGGTTTTTACTTTAATTAATTTGCCTTTGCAGAAACTACATCTATCTGGTTTAGGCCATGCTTGGTTATATAGCACTATTGCAACTTCCTCACGACTAATTCTTCTATTCGATTTTTAAGTTTGGCATACCTTCTCCGGTGAAGACTTGTCCAAGATGCCCTTCACAATGAGCACAGACCATCTCAGTCCTGATGCCTCCTTATCAGGAACTTTTGTTACAGCCCCCAATATATCATCATCAAAACTGGGCCAGACGCAACTGGATTGAAATATATCCTTTGACCGATATAATATTGCATCACAATACTTACATGCATACACCCCTTTGGAAAAATTTTCATTATATTCCCAGCCTTAGAAGTAGTATAGGATTTTGTGAACTTTTGGGAGCATAAACAAGCTATCCAGTCAAAGATGCCGGATTTCGCTACGCTCAAATCCGATGCATCTTAATGGATGCTCAGGATTAAACTCAAAAATAATTGAATTGGTCTCTTTTTTGAAAAATAGAAAATAAAATTATTGTTCTAATTTTGAAATATCCAAATAATAGCTTAACTTTTCTCTACCTTTTTGGTCTTTCAACGGAGTAAATCCATGTTTTTCATACCAGGTTTGCGCTGAAGGTAAAGTATTCACCGAAAGAAATCTACAGCCAATTTTTTCAGAAAATTCCATCCCAATTCCGCAAATAACATTTAGCATAAATGGCCCAATTCCTTGGTTTTCATAGTCTATATCAACACATAATTGACCAATCTTTATAGAAGGGTAATAATCAATATGTGCATATCCAATCTGATCGTCAGTTTTTATTTTTTTTATTCTTAGACTGTCCATTGATATTGTAAAAAAACCAACCATTTTAGAATTATTGTAAACAATATATGAGACTCCCAATGATTTATTCTGGAAAACCAGAGCATATTCTGTAAAAAAATCTTGGATCTCCTGGGACTTACATTTGAATTGGGATGAATCTACATTGTCATCTAATTTCTTTACAATAAGAGAGGATAAGTCAACGACCATTTTCCTACATTATAAAAAATTCAATTTCTTGACAAGTTCTCGACTACCTTTATAGAACTCTTTAATATCTTCTGAATATTCTAAATTCTCTAGTTCTTTAATAAATTCTAGAGCTCCTATTCCCTTAATCAGTGGTATTGACTTTGGTAATAACGTATCAACAAAACCAGTAGTACTTGTTCTTTGGGTATATTCTGATTTTATTTCCAATATTTTTTCTGATAATTCAACTTCATCATCAACATATCGAGTTGTATCTATTTCTGAATCTTTCACTGAAATGGTTGTTCCTGTTGAATTCAAAAATTGATTTTCAGTTATTTCATAAAACTGACTATTTCCACTAAAAGAGGTGTCAAAATCTCCATTATATACATCAAAGCCTGTATTCATCTAAGATACTTCCCTTTCGAGTTCAATAAACAGATTCTTTATTTTATCTTCTAATTTTGACCAAAATATTTCAACTTCTTCAAGATTAGATTTTCTATACACTAAATCATAAGCATAAAAATTCGGATTAATAATGAATGGGAATACCTTAATGTCAAACCAATTCTGCAATTTTCTAATGTTTTTCCTATTTTTTAAATTAGTTTCATTACAAACTCTAATTTCCATGTTAATTACATTTTCATTATCAAAGAGGTTACTAAAAATCGATTTATTTATTGAATGATATTTATTTAAAGTATCAAGTGGCTGATATTTTCCTTTATACCTTCCTTTGCTTAGTAATTCTAAATATTCAATATCGTTATTAAAATCCACTTCCATTTCAGTTTCAAGTAGTTTTTTTATATTATCCAAATAGGAAGTGACTTCATCAAAATCGTCTCCTTTTATCCCGATTATACCAATTTCTGGATTAAAATTCAACTCACTAGTGCCATCTTTTGTAACATACACTGGTTTAGGTTGTGAAGTAACATGGCCACTATCATCAATATTTACAGCTAGAACATCGGCTTTATAAGTGAATAAATCTTCAATTTTTTTAATGAATAATTTTTCATCAAAAGGATGCGGTGCTAAGAATTTATATGAAATACTTAAATTATCAATGATTAACGACATAGGCATATCCAACGAATTTTTATTCAATGATATATTATTTGTAGTAGCCCCTTATTAACCTTTATTAATATTTGTTTTTTACCAATTCAATTCCTTATTGGATATTTCTCAGTCCCCAACCATGGTAACAATTCCATAGCAACTTGCTGCTCAGAGAACACTCCATTCTGTATTTTAATATCCTGCCTTATCTTCCTTTGATCATGGCTATATAACTTGCGGAATATTTTTGTTTGTATGGAAAAGAAAAGCAATGTCAACATTTACCATAAACACAATCTCAACAACCATAATGGATTTAATACATCGTAATTTAATCCATTACTTATGGAACCTCTCACAAAGGTATCCTTCACGAATCTGGAGAAGGTACTATATCCAGAATTAAAAATAAAAAAATCCCAGCTCATCGAGTATTACATCAGGATCGCTCCCATAATGCTGGAATTCCTCAAAAACAGGGCTGTTGTCCTGAACAGGTTTCCCAATGGAATACATAATGAGGGATTTTATGAAAAATACTCTCCATCAGGCTTGCCATCATGGTTGGAGACCTTCAACACCTATTCAAAGACAGCACAGCGGGAATTGAACTATATCGTATGCAATGAACTGGATACACTTCTTTTTATGGCAAACCTGGCAGCCATTGAGATCAACATCCCCCTTTCAACAATTGATGCGTATGATACCCCTGACCTGGTCTATTTTGACATAGACCCTGAACCTCCAGCCGGATTTGATGATGCTGTGGAGGTGGCCCTGACGATCAAAGAAAAACTGGATGATTTACAGTTCACGTCATTTATCAAGACTTCTGGCAAGAAAGGACTGCACATAGTACTGCCCATTACCGGCGGGTACAATTTCAGGCAGACCTGGGAATTCGTTCATGAATTCGGCAAGCACCTGGCCAGGGAATCAGATATGGTCGTTTCCGAGTTCTCCCAGTCCAGGGACCCGGGAACGGTCTTCATAGATTTTATGCAGAATATCAAAGGCAAGACCATGATAGCACCCTACAGCCTGCGGGCAGAACCACAAGCCACCGTGTCAACACCTCTGGAATGGATCGAACTTAAGAAAGGATTAAGACCAGAGGAGTTCAACATATTTACTGTATTAAAGAGGAATTCCCGTCCCTGGGATGGATTATTTGAACACAGACAGACACTGGATGTGGGGTGAGATGTCAAAGGAAACAGCAAAACCTTCAACAAGGCCGATCTGGAGCGGCAGTATAAGTATCGGGCTGGTCAATGTGCCGGTCAGGCTCTTTACCATGATCCGCGACCAGGCATTTTCCTTCAGGACGTTGCATAACGAGGACGGTCAGCCATTGAAGTATGAAAGGGTCTGCGTTAAGGATAACAAGGTGGTGGAGTGGAAGGATACGGTAAAAGGGTACGAGATCCGGAAGAACGAGTTCGTGGTCATTCTAAAAGAAGAACTGGAAGCCATCAGGCCCGAATCAGATACCAGGATCCGGCTGGATAAATTTGTCAGCCTGCTCTCAATTGATCCCATTTATTTTGAAAAATCCTATATCATGGTCCCTGATAAGAGCGAGGATGCGTATAGCCTGTTAATGACGGTTATCCAGCAACAGGGCAAGGCCGGGATGGGCAGGGTCACAATGAAGACCAAGGAGTATCCGGTAGTGCTGCATGTCTACAACAATGCACTGGTATTGACCACGCTGCGGTATGCCTATGAAGTGGTGGACCCCCAGGATATGGAAGAGCTAAAAGAACTTAAAAAACCCGGGAAGAAAGAGCTTGAGCTGGCTGTGAAGATCATCGAGGACCTGTCCGGGGAATTTGATATTACCGAATACAGGGACGCTTACCGGGACAAACTGGAAGAGCTGATCGAGAAGAAGATGAAGGGTGAAGTAGTGGTGGCAGAAGCACCCAAGCAGGAAGAGGTCAGGGAATTGATGGTCGCCCTTCAGGAAACCATAAAACAACTAGGTAAATGACATCCTATAAACCCATGCTTGCCAGGTCTGCACAAGAACCATTTACGTCCCGGGACTGGATATTTGAGGTCAAATGGGACGGTATACGGGCCATCAGTTATGTCGGTGATGACCTCAGCATTAAAAGCCGGAACCACAAAGAGCTTATCAGTAATTTTCCGGAATTGGAAGAGCTGAGTGAACTGGCTGGCGGTACCGTCCTGGACGGTGAGATCATTATCATGAACGAGGCCCGGGCAGACTTCCAGACCCTTATCGAGAGGAACCAGAAAACGTCAGCAAGGGATATTGAGTACATGGCCAAAAAATACCCGGCCACATATGTTGTCTTTGATATCCTGGAAAAAAACAATCAACCTGTGATCAATGAATCCCTTGTGGAAAGAAAGAGAATATTAAAGGAATCGGTACAGGAAGGAAAATATGTCGTGCTTTCACTCTTTGTTGAAGAGACCGGTGAAACATACTTCCATGCAGCTTTGGAAAAAGGAGTTGAAGGGATAATGGCCAAAAAGAAACAAAGCCCGTATGAGCCAGGGAAAAGAAGCGAAAACTGGCTGAAGATCAAGAAGATCAAAACAAGTGATTGTGTTATCTTCGGGTACACCAGGGGTGAAGGGAGCAGGAAAAAGACCTTTGGGTCGTTGATCCTGGGATTGTATGATAATTCAGAACCGGTATTTATGGGGAAAGTGGGGACCGGATTTACACAGCATTTTATGGAAGATCTGATACAGAAACTGGATGAACTGCAGGTAGAGGAAAAGACCCTTGAGGGTGTGGATGAAGACCGGGAGGTCGTCTGGGTACAGCCCCGCATTGTATGTGCGGTGAGCTATCAGACATTGACCAGGGAAGGAAGGCTGTGCATTCCTGTATTCAAGGGTCTCAGGGAGGACAAGCAGCCTCAGGAATGCACCATCGACCAGATAGGACTACCTTTAAAGGAATACACTGTGAAACGGGATTTCAGCAAGACCCCTGAGCCTGCAGCCAGTGGAAACCAGACCATCGGCAAATCATTCGTGATCCATGAACATCATGCCCGCAGGCTTCACTATGACCTGCGGCTGGAGAAGGATGGGGTACTGAAAAGCTGGGCTGTTCCCAAAGGTCCCCCTGAATCGCCGGGAGAAAAACACCTGGCTGTCCAGGTGGAGGACCATCCATTGGAGTACGGCACCTTTGAAGGAACCATCCCTGAAGGACAGTATGGAGCAGGGACCGTGAAGATCTGGGACAAAGGATTCTACGAGCCCCTTGTGTGGGATGACAACAAGATCGAGATCCTGATGAAAGGGGATCGGCTGGATGGCAGGTATGTGCTGGTGAGATTTAAAAAGGCTGGTGAGAACAACTGGCTGTTCTTTAAGGCAGGTGATTGAGATGGATAAACTCCATATCGGGACCATGGGCTGGAGCTATGATTTCTGGAAAGGTGAAGGGATTCCTGGATGATTCTGTTGAGGTATATGGGTATTTCAGCAAGAACTATTCTGGTTACCCGCCCGGGGATGTCCGGAGATTATTAGTACATTATTGATAATTGCGATGGTACAAATATATAGAAATCAACAAAACTATATAGTTTATATAAATAAGATGGTTAATTGAGGCTTATCATTTGAGTACGATAATTAAAACAGAAGATTTCAACCTGGATTATACATTGGACTGCGGCCAGGTATTCAGGTGGCAGCGCAGCGATGAGGGGTGGATTGGTGTAGTAGGAGGCCATATTGTAATAGCAAGACAGAAAGCTGAAGTGCTTATAGTCGATTCTGACCTCACTCGGGACAGGATAATCCACTATTTCCGGCTGGATGATGATATGCAGGACATCTATTCTCAGATAAATAAGGATCCTATCATGGATGAGCTAATTCAACGTTTCCGTGGATTAAGGTTAATCAGGCAGGAACCCTGGGAATGCCTCATATCCTACATGGCGTCCAGCTGCAAGTCCATACCAAATATCAAGGATTCAATTTCCAATCTTTGCAGATCATACGGGGAAGACCTTGGTGGGTATTATTCATTCCCTACTGCCCAAACACTGGCACAAACCACCGAGTCCCAACTCAGGAAAACCAAACTTGGTTTTCGTGCAGTGAATATATTAGAAGTTGCACGGCGGGTTGAAGCGGGAGATCTTGATATGGAAACACTTTTCAGCCTGGATTATAAGCAGGCCAGGGAGATGTTAATGGGAATAAGGGGCATTGGGGTAAAAATTGCTGATTGTGTTTTGCTGTTTGCTTATGATAAGATGGGAGCTTTTCCTGCTGATACCCATATTCTTTCCATAATGGATGAACATTATAACCAATACCTAAAAGGACCTAAGAACAGGATGAACAGTATTATTGGAGAATTTGCCCGCGATTATTTCGGACATTATGCCGGGTATGCTCAACAATATCTGTATTATTCCAGGATTGCCGACGACCCCGGACTTCCTGTGTGTTAAGGCTTACAGAAAATGTTAATTATTACTCCAACTATCTTTTGTTTAAGAGTAGAAGATCAATATATTTCCAAAATCTTCTTTAGCCACGAATATGGGGGAGTTAATAGCATGGAATATGAAACGTTAGCTTCGGATGAATCAGTAGAACGAACAAAACAGGCAGCGGAAAGCCGGAATATTCACATCGAATATGTAAGCAGTAAAGACGATGCTTTAATAATGGTACAAAATCTCATTCCTGCCGGGGCACGTGTCATGACCGGTGGCTCAGAGACCCTGCAGGAGATCGGATTTATTGATCTTTTGAAATCAGGGAACCATCCCTGGAACAACCTGAAGGATAAGATCATGGCTGAAAAGGATGAGGCCAGACAGGCAGAACTCCGGGCACAAAGCGTGCTGTCAGAATATTTCCTGGGGAGCATCCACGCCATTTCAGAGACGGGCGAACTGGTTTTTGCAAGTGCCACCGGCAGCCAGCTTCCATCCTATGCGTATACCAGCAGGAATGTAATATGGGTCGCCGGGACCCAGAAGATCGTACCCACTCTGGCCGATGCCATACAGCGGGTGGAAGAGTATGTCTTTCCACGGGAAGATGCCAGGATGAAAAGCGAGGGATATTCTGGAAGTGTTATCGGAAAACTATTAATACTCAAATTTGAAATGGATTCTCATAGAAACCTTAAATTGATCCTGGTACCTGAAAAACTGGGATTTTAGGGAGTGTGATACTATCAACAAGGAAATAACAGAGAAATGGAATTCGCTTGGTGGAGAGGAGGGGGCGCTTGGTAGCCCCGGTAATGGCAGTAGAAGGACCCATAAAGGTGATGGTCTGTATCAGAGGTTCCAGCATGGGACGATCTACTGGAGTGCAGGATCGGGAGCATTTGTCGTTAGTGGGGGTGTAGAATCAACGTATATGAGTATCGGGTACGAGGTCAGTGAGCTTGGTCTTCCTGTTTCTGATACCATTGATCTTGGGAAAGGTTGTAGTTATTGCGATTTCCTTGGAGGGTCCATATA
Source organism: Methanosarcinales archaeon (assembly GCA_014859725.1). Classification (NCBI taxonomy): domain Archaea; kingdom Methanobacteriati; phylum Methanobacteriota; class Methanomicrobia; order Methanosarcinales; species Methanosarcinales archaeon. The sequence goes on from JACUTQ010000011.1 coordinate 16,805, forward strand.
TTACAGTCCCCTCTTTGGAGGTCATATCGTCCGAGATCCTATTCTTGCCAGCTGGAGAAAGTCAGGAGCAGTACATGGTATGTTAGGGTATCCTGTTGACAATGCTAAGGCTATAGGTAAAGTCCTTTGCCAGCAGTTCCAATCCGGAGATATGTACTGGTATTCTGATAAAGGTGCCTTCGAATTAACAGGCAGGTTCAGGAATGAATGGCATAAGGTGGGAGGAGCCAATGGGCAACTAGGGCTTCCGATATCAAAAGTACAGGTAAATGATTCAGGTGAATATCAAAAATTCCAGAATGGGATTCTGATCTGGCACAGCAGGCGAAACGAAATTGAAGTCCAGAAATCATAATTCAGAATACATGTAATGATGAAAAAAATTCTGCGTATCGGACATCTTTCTACTTTTTACCATACCTCATTCATTCTTATGGGCACCGGATGGTTGGAAGATCACCTGGATGTAACGGTACGGTGGAGCATGTTCGGCGGCGGCCCTGCCATTGTGGAGGCTTTCTCAAAGAGTGAAGTGGATATTGGCTATATCGGACTGCCACCAGTGATGATGGGAATTGACAGGGGCGTCCCCATAATAAGTGTTGGGGGAGGGCATGTAGAGGGCACAATAATGATCGGTCCGCCGAGCACTAAATCCCTCGAAGAGCTGGGAGAAGATGCAGCTGCCGTACTTGAGCAGTTCAAAGGTGGCATCATCGGTTGTCCCCCCTCGGGCTCAATCCATGATGTGATCATCCGCGACCTGATAAAAACTGTAGGGTTGACAGATTCCATTAATGTAAAGAATTTTTCCTGGGCAGATTTCATACCAGATGCCCTGGCTGATGGAGAGATAGATGCAGCTATTGGCACACCACCCTTATCTGTATCAGCAGCTCAATCCAGCGGGGCCAGGGTGCTCATACCGCCTTCTAAACTCTGGCCATGGAACCCCAGTTATGGCATTATTGTAAGCCATGATCTGCTGCAAAAAGAGCCATGGCTAGTGGAAGGTTTCCTGCGGCTGCACGAAGAGGCTTCAAATCTGATTCGGGACCATCCAGACCGTGCAGCAGGGTTGGTGTCTGAACTTGTCCAGGTGGTGGATATCGATTTTATTAAACAGACATATGCTATATCTCCAAAATACTGCGCAAGCCTTCCCAGGGAATATATTGTTTCTTCAATGGCATTCGTGCCCGTGCTCAGGAATCTGGATTATATTGGAAAGCATTTGAAGGAAAATGATATCTTTGATACTTCAATTATCCAAAAGATACATTCTGAGCCCCCACATTATATGTAATTATATTTTATTCTCCTTTAAATCAAATTATTACCTGAAGTTTATACATTAAGGACAATTATGAACCATTCTCTGGAAAACAATAAATACTTGTATATCAGACCTATAAAATATGAATTCTTCGGATCAGGTCACACTTCAACATACAGCACCTGAACATTCCAAATTCATTATAGAATGTGTACAATGCGGCACCGGATTTGATGATGATAGTCTTACCTGTTCTAATGACAGCAGTCTTTTGAGGACAAGATATTCGGCAAAACAGCTAAATCTTCACAATTACAGCGGAGTGGGCAGGTTCCATGACTGGCTGCCTATTTCTAAACCGCTTACCACCGATGCAGGCCCCATCACCTACAAGAGTACCGGACTTGCCCGGGAACTTGGTCTTTCCAACCTGTATATCGGGTTCAACGGGTACTGGCCTGAGAGAGATGCCCGTATCCTGACCTGCAGTTTCAAAGAACTGGAAGCCCACCCCACCATGCAGCGACTACGCGAGCTGGGAAAAAAGAACCTGGTGCTGGCCTCTGCAGGCAACACGGCCAGGGCTTTTTCTCATGCAGCCACCGGCTCAGATATCGATCTCTATATAGTCGTACCGGGAAGCGGTTTAGATAAGATGTGGCTGCCTGAAGTACCCACCGATAATATCCATTTTATCTCCATGGCTAATACCTGCGATTATACCGATGCCATACAGCTGGCAGACAGGATTGCGGCCCTGCCTGGTATGACCCCTGAAGGGGGCGCCCGTAACGTAGCCCGGCGGGACGGCATGGGTACCGTGATGCTGGACGGGACCGTTACCATGGGCAGGTTGCCGGATCATTATTTCCAGGCCATTGGCAGCGGAACCGGGGGTATAGCTGCCTGGGAAGCCTCCATCCGCCTGCAGGGAGATGGTCGCTTCGGCAGCAGGTTGCCCAGACTGCACCTGTCCCAGAACATGCCTTTTGCTCCCATGTTCAGTGCATGGCAGAACCACCGCCGCGAGATCATCGAAGACCTGGATATGCCATATCCTAAACAACAGATCAGCCAGATGTGTGCCGACGTGCTGTCCAACCGGAAACCTCCCTATTCAGTTCCCGGCGGTGTGTTCGATGCCCTTACCGCCACAGACGGAAATGTATACGGTATCCGGAATTCAGAAGCTGAGACTTCAAGGAAGCTGTTCGAAACATTGGAAGGTATTGACATCGTAACACCGGCCGGTGTGGCAGTATCCTCTCTGGTAAAAGCTGTTGAAAATAGTAACATTGGCAGGGATGATCACATACTGCTAAATATCACAGGCGGGGGTTTCAAGCGGTTGAAAGAAGATTACACTCTCTCCAAGATTAAACCACAAGTACAGTTCGACTCCCTGGAAGCAGATATTGAACCGTTATTTCTTTAATGAAAGCTTAGTTTTATCATGAACGGATCATTCCCTGAGGAGCAGGTAATAGAAATATTAAAGGACCAGCATATCGATCTGGCCGCTACCCTACCCTGTGACCGGATGAAGAGACTGCTGCCGCTTATTGACAGGGATTTTAAGACTGTCAAAATGACCCGGGAGGAAAACGGAGTCGGTATTTGTGCCGGTTTTTACCTTGGGGGCAAACGTCCCATCATGGTCATCCAGAGCACAGGTCTGGGCAATATGCTAAATGCCCTGTTATCCCTTAATGTGACATACGGGATACCCTTACCCATAATAGCAAGCTGGAGAGGTATATATAAAGAAAAAATACCTGCACAGATCCCGCTGGGTCAGGCCCTGCCTGGAATACTTAAAGCTTCAAATATCAAATACACTATCATAGACTCATATCCAAAACTGGAATTACTGGACCATGTTATTTCTGACGCATTTGAGAACAACCATCCTCATGTGGCTCTGATACTGCCCTCGGTCTGGGAAGAATCTGAATGTCTCTTTCCACCTGCACCAAAAGAAATTCTATCCAGGGTCTGCAATATTGAGATCACATCCCGGATCAGCATTCCAACTATTACAAGGTACCAGGCAATAGAATCCCTGATGTCTGTTATTGATGGTGAAATAATAGTTTCCAACCTGGGAATTCCAAGCAAGGAGCTGTACCATATCAGGGACAGGCCATTGAATTTCTATATGCTGGGTTCAATGGGTCTTGTATCTGCTATAGGGCTTGGTCTGGCAATGGCGCAGGACAAACATGTGGTAGTGATTGACGGGGACGGCAGCCTGTTAATGAATCCTAATGCTCTTACACAAATTACAGCCCAGTGGCCGTCGAATCTGACCATAATTGCTATTAACAATGGAGCATACGGTTCCACAGGTAATCAGGAGACATTGGCTTGTGGATGTAATGACATGGAAGTCCTGGCCAGAGGTCATGGTATACAGTATACGATAAAGGTCCACAATGAAGATGAATTGCTGGCTGCTTATAAAAAGCTCAAAGATATGCCCGGTCCGGTATTGATAGAAACAGTGGTCAGACCTGTCAATGAAGTTGTGGAAGAGATCCCACTGGCTCCGGTCAAGATTAAAGATAGGTTCATGGACGCATTGTTGGATTAGCATTGAAGTTATTAATTGCCCACTGTACTGGAACTGGATTAAATGTAATATAGTCAATGTTAAGTCTATTTTGTCCATGTATCCTGTTATCAACCATTATGAGATACAATTATGACACCTGAAGAATCCTATGACATTATCGTGATCGGAGCAGGTCCTGCCGGTTCCACTGCTGCCAAATATGCGGCAGAGAACGGCGCAAGTGTGCTGCTTATCGACAAGAAAAAAGATCTTGGTTCACCTATTCAGTGCGGCGGATTCCTGCCCCATTATGAAGAACTGCAAGAGCTCTTACCCAGTGCTGAACTGCCGTCCACATTGGAGAAAATCCCAACCAGCGTTATACACACATCCACTCATATCCACAGGTTCATATCTCCCAACCTGGATCCCAAGGAATTTGTAGTGGAAGCAGATGTACTGGATAGAAGCAGGTTTGATAAACATCTGGCCAGGGAAGCGGTCAAATCCGGTGCTGACCTGATGGTAAGTACCAGGGCTGATTCCATACAAGGTGATACCGTGGCTGTTCGCGGTGTATTAGGGGAATACAATATCAAAGGTAGCATAATAATAGGAGCAGATGGTCCCACTTCATTGGCTGCAAAGACAGCAGGTCTGATAGACCGAAATGATGAGATGGGCCGGGCCACGGCACTGGAATACGAACTGGTGGGAGTGGATATTGACCATGATGCGGTAGAGATGTACTTTGGCAGGGATTATGCACCAGGCGGTTACGGCTGGATAATCAGCCAGGGCGGGGATACTGCCAATATCGGTGTGGGTATCAGGCGTCCCCTGTGCGAGCCCGGTGTTTCTGTCCAGGATTACCTGCACAGGTTCATGTATGAGCATCCAAGGGCTGCGCCCATGCTGGAAGATACTAAGATCACTGCGGTAATCAGCGGTATCGTGCCAGTGGGAGGTGCACCATCCAGTACAGTGGAAGGAAATATCATGATCTGCGGGGATGCGGCCGGACACCTGATTGCTACCAACGGCGGCGGCATACCCACTGCCATGGTAGGGGGTAAGATAGCAGGGGAAACGGCAGCTGATGCAGTATCAGGCAAACGCCAGCTTAGTGAGTATGATACCCTGTGGCGGGAACAGATGGGGCTTGAGATCAAGACCTCGGTCTATGTCAAAAAATTAATGGACGGGCTCATGAGGTCAGATCCAATGATGAGTACGGCCATGAAGATGATAACACCGGACCAGATGAAGGCATTACAGCGAGGCCGCCTGCCCGAAACAGTTAAGAAGCTGCTTACCAGTTTCAATGCCGGTATAAGGTAATAACCTTAATAGTGCTTGCAAGCATACTGTTAATAGGAGAGAGCTAAACCAAAAAGTGACACTGATGAACGAACAAAACTCTGACACAATTGCTTATCCTGGACATGGGAATCTGTATCTGAATATTACCAATAGATGTACCTGCAACTGTATTTTCTGTATCAAGAACTATGGAAATGGGGTGTATGGTTATAATCTAATGTTATCCAGAGAACCGGATGTTAAAGAAGTTATCGAAGAATTGGGTCTGTTCGATCTTTCAACATTTGATGAAGTGGTGTTTACCGGTCTTGGGGAGCCTTTGTCCAGGCTGGACGATGTATTGGAGATAACAAGATGGTTGAAGGCCAGGGATGTGGTGGTGAGGATCGATACCATCGGACATGCCAGGCTTCAATATCCCAACCGTGAAGTAGCGCATGAACTTAAAAAAGCAGGTGTCGATGAGATATCTATCAGTCTGAACACCCATGATGAAAAAACCTATAATGAACTGGTGAGGCCAAGGCTGTACAAGAATGCCTACCAGTCAGTGAAGGATTTTGCCAGGGATGTGGTAAAAGAGGGGATCACGTTACGGTTCACAGTACTTGATCTGCCGCCGGTGGACGTTGAAAAATGCCGTGAGATAGCTGATGAGATCGGGGCAGAATTTAAGATCAGGCGATACGGCGGGCCGGAAATACGTTAAATAATACGGCTAATGCTCGAAAATTGCTAAGCAATTTTTTTATCTTCAATTTCTTCGCTCTTGCTTCGAAATCTCAGACTCGATACTTTTCACTAACCTACCCGTTTTCATCCAGAAACTTAAAGTCGTTCTCCGCCAGTATAATCAATCCTGTCAACCATGCCGGGGTGGCAGAGCGGACTAATCCAACGGAGCCGTGACTCTTTGGAGTCTATATGCGGCAGGCTCGAGACCTGTTGTATCTTCAGGTACACTTGGGTTCGAATCCCAACCCCGGCGCTTCTTCTATTTATTCTTACACGGTAGTTCTCTTCAGCTGCTTTTTCGTGAGATCGGTCACGCCCAGTCCTGTGAGGATGAACGCATCTCCTGCGCCCTCATCCATCTGCTTGAGAGCAATACCGCCGCCTATGGATACAGCACTGCTGGCCATTACATCGTTCCAGCCCTTGAGCTGCATGGCGTTAGGTACTGCTATTGTTGCAGCTGCCCCTCCCAGGGAACCGGCAACGTGTTTGCCTGTGAGGTTGCCTATGAGTGTTTTGCTTCTGGCCCTGTCGATGTATTCGGGATTTGCTCTTAACTTGCGGACAGGCTTCTGGAAGATGATCTGCAAGGGTTTTATGTTTTCTTCGACGCTTGCGTCTGGTTGATTCCGGGTTGACAAGCATAATGATATTATATATTGTATCAATTATTCACAAAATTAATTTAGTAATTTTCATAAATACTTTCATCTTGCTTTTGCATACAATTTAATAACTTTGCTAAATTTTGGATTATTGAGGTGGGGAGATGTCGAAAGAATTGAGACATGATAGACATACTGTAGAGCCGAAGAATGGATGGGGGCTGGAACCATTTGAATAATGTTAAAAATATATTTCAAGCTGCTTCGGCACTTACCGACATAACATCTAACTTCACATTCCCAAACCACCGATTCAATCGAAATGCGCCTGCCAGCCCCCCACACCACAAGGGCGGGCGGAGCAGATTAGGACGGGCGCCCGCCAGAGTGAAGGTGAGAGGGGACGGTAGGAGAGCCAGAGAAGTAGGGGGCTAACACTCTGAACAGACCCACCCGATTCCTAACTCATAATCATTCCATTAATA
>JACUTQ010000012.1 GCA_014859725.1 Methanosarcinales archaeon
TCGTCCAACAATTTTATAAAAATATTAAAAGCCTTGAAAAAAATATAGTAAAAAGTTTTAATCCTCACGTTTTCCAGCAATGAATTCTTCTGTTAAACGATAAGCTTCATCATCTGTGAACTGTTTAGGAGGATGTTTCATAAAATAAGCCGATGGAGAGAACAGCACTCCGCTAATACCTCTATTAAGAGCCAGTTTACAACATCGTATTGCATTGATGACTACCCCGGCAGAGTTGGGAGAATCTTCTACAGATAACCGCAGTTCAAGGTTCATTTCAACATCTCCAAACAACTTGCCTTCTATTCTCAGGTAGCAGATCTTATTATCCTTTTGCCAGGGAACATAATCGCTGGGTCCTATGTGGATATTTTCATCATCAAGCCTTGTGGCAATTACTGACTGGACAGATTCGGTCTTGGATGTCTTTTTCGAAACAAGCCTGCTTCTGTTTAGCATGTTAAGAAAATCCGTATTTCCACCGGTATTTAACTGATAAGTTCGTTCGATCTTAACCCCCCTTTTTTCAAATAGATCGGCCAGTGTCCTGTGGGTAATAGTGGCTCCTAATTGGGCCTTGATATCATCTCCGATTATGGGTAAACCCTTTTCTTTGAACCTTTGTGCCCATGTAGGGTCACTGGCAATAAACACGGGCATATTATTAATAAAACCAACATTGGCATCAAGAGCACACTCAGCATAGAACCGTACAGCCTCTTCCGAACCTACTGGTAAATAATTTAATAGTATTTCCACACCCGAATCTGCCAATATTTTTACAATGTCTTCTTTAGATAATTCTTTTTCGTCAGCTTTGACAAAAGAGTGTTTCTCATCGTAATCATTCATGTGCTCTGAAAAACCATCAAGTATTTGTCCCATATTTACTTTGACATTTGACTTAGGTATATTATCACAAAACACTGTTGTGCAGTTAGGTAATGCAAAAATAGCCTCTGAAACATCCTTTCCCACCTTTCTTTTATCAATATCGAAAGCAGCTACAACATCAATATTATAAGGTTTGTACCCATCAATGTCCCAGTGCATCAGTCCAGAAGCATCGTTCTGATTCTTGCTCCTGTAATATTCGATACCTTGGATCAATGAACTGGCGCAATTTCCGATCCCTACAATTGCGATTTTAATGTTTTGCATGAACAATTACCTCTAATCCCGAGGATATTCTATGAGTTTTTAGTTCTTTAAATAAATTACGTAATTTAAGTAATAATAAATTTTATTATTCAATACATTGCAGGATAATATAAAATGAGTGTATTTAGTTGCCAATAATTGTGCTTAAACATTATACGACTGATCAATGATTAACGTTAAATTTCAATTTTTTTCTATCCCCAAACTTTATTACCCATCAAAGTATCATTACACGTTCATTAAATGCCAGTTTCATAGGTGGGATAAGTCCCGCAGGAATGTGGCCCCTAAGGGGTTGAACCGTGAAACTTGGAAACACTATTAGGAGACAACGAAACATGGCAAAATCAATGTATGGTCATATTAGGGATGCCTGGAAAGATCCAGACAAAACCTATGTTCATGAACTCAGATGGCACAGACTCCAGGAATGGAGACGGGAATCTGCTGTCCAGAGGATAGATAAACCCACACGGCTGGACCGTGCCCGCAGTCTTGGTTACAAAGCCAAACAGGGCATCGTACTGGCAAGAGCAAGTGTCAGGCGTGGAAGTGCCCGGAAATCCCGGTATATAAGAGGACGCAGGACCAAGCGTATGGGCATGCGCAAGATCACAAGGGGCAAGAGCATCCAGCGCATAGCTGAAGAAAGGACTGCACGCCGGTTTCCTAACCTTCTGATATTAAATTCATACTGGGTAGCCGAAGATGGAAAGCGCAAATGGTACGAGGTAATTATGGTAGACCCAAGCCACCCTGTCATAAAAAGCGATCCAAATCTGAACTGGGTATGCAATCCTAATCAAAAAGGTCGTGTATTCAGGGGCAAGACCAGTGCTGGTACCAAAGGAAGGGGCCAGCGAAAGCGGGGTAATGGTACTGAAAAGACCCGACCTAGTATCAGATCTCATGGTAATCTAGGAAAGTGAGAACACCAGTTCTCACCCCACTATTTTTTTATTTTAGGCATATAAGCTGGTAGCATGTTCCATCATATCTATTTGCGTACAAGCTCTCAAGCTACTGAAGACACGGAAAAGGTCCGCTCTGCTCTTAGACTATTTTTCCCTCAAAGGGATGATGCTGGAAATGATGAACCCGACATTATCCATGAAAGTATCATGTCAGGTCACTACGGGAATTTAATTACAATCCTGGAAGCAGAAATTGTAAAGAAAAAGGACGGCAAGTATGTAATAGACCTGATTAAGCAGCACCTTGATCCTGAGGAATTATCCAGAATTGTCACAGAACTTCCACTGCGGATTGATGAAGAGTGTAACCTTTATTTAAGGTTCGATAAACAAGAAGCTTATAAGGGTAATTTGAAAATGGCACAGATATCTGATGCTATTCTCCTTCGAATAAAATTAAAGGCTTATCCGGCAAAACAGGAAAAAGCAATATATGTGGCAAAGGAATTATTTAGTGAGGTGAATTGTGGGCATAATTAAAAGTTCAAAATTTTATGATCTAAACGTCCACTCTCAACCTGATTTCGCTGATTCCCCAAACAGGATGGTACTAGAAGCAAAAAAGCTGGGGTACTCTGGTATTTGTTTAAGTTCAATAAATCCAGGTAACGTAATTTTGTCGCCAGATATTCCCACACATCTTACTAAAAATTTTGACGTTTATACCGGGATTGAAATTAAAGAGGATAATGTTTCTAAAATGAAAAAAAATGCGGGCAAATTAAGAGAAAAAGCTGATATAATCATTGTTTTTGGCGGCTCTGAGGAGGTAAATCGTGCTGCGCTTGAGGAGGGGAGGGTAGATATTCTGTCCCACTCCGCTTCCAGAGGATCTCCTTTGAACCATATTCTGGCAAAAGCAGCATCTTATAATGGTGTAGCACTAGATTTCAATCCCGATGCTATTATAATGCAAAGGGGTGGCAGTAGGATCAAGATACTCTCAGCACTGAGAAAGAATGTTCAATTGGCTAGAAAATATGATGTCCCCATGATTATAACAAGCAATGCAAAATCTCACTATGACCTGCGAGGACCCAGGGAAATGATGGCATTGGGTATGATAATGGGTATGACTCAAAATGAAGCATTACAGGCACTTTCATCAGTCCCCCAGGCAGTTATCAAACGAAATCTGGACCATAACAGGATTATGGATGGAGTAGAGGTGCTCGAATGAAGATCTTGCCTCCAACCCTCCGGGAATCTAAGAGATATATGGCATTTTCCCTGGTAGCTGAAGATACTATTACAAGGAAGGACTTTATCAATGAGGTCCTGTATTCGGCTGCCACGCTATTTGGAGACATGGGCAGCAGCGAACTGGGACTTCGCCTTCTTTCATTTGAAAACAACAAAGGTATTATCAAGTGTACGGCAGACCGGGTATGGGAATCAAGGGCAGTACTGGCTTGTGTTTCATCCATAAGAGGTGCCCGCGTTAGGATAAGCATACTGGGTATATCGGGTACGGTCCTGGGAGCAACAGAAAAGTATTTACTAACTCAAAACAAAACTGTTGCCGAACCAGATAGGGAAAAAAACATAAAATCAAAAGAATGTAAGATAGTATTTGACAAAAATATTGTTTTTGGCAGTATCGTTAACAAGAATAATGACGAAATTGATTTATTGTCAGAAGACCCAAAATATAAGAAGATATTAGACCGTTCAAATACCAAATATCTTGGTATAACGGTTTTTGATTTGGAGAATAAGGAGATTGATTGATTATGCAGATGGCACCTCAAATGGGATATGATAGGGCAATTACAGTTTTCAGCCCTGACGGGAGATTGTTTCAGGTAGAATATGCAAGGGAAGCAGTGAAAAGGGGTACTACAGCTGTAGGGGTAAAAGCAGTAGATGGTGTAGTATTACTAGTTGATAAACGCGTGACCAGCAAACTGCTGGTAGCAGAGTCCATTGAAAAGATATTCCAGCTTGATGACCATATGGGTGCGGCAACTTCAGGTCTTGTTGCTGACGCCAGGGCCCTGATCGACAGGGCAAGGGTTGAAGCCCAGATTAATAAAGTATCATATGACGAACCGATTGGAGTAGAAGTACTTGCCAAGAAGATATGTGATTTCAAACAGACTTATACCCAATATGGAGGCGTCAGGCCATTCGGAACTGCTCTGTTAATTGCTGGTGTTGAAGATAGCGAAGCAAGATTATTCGAGACAGATCCTAGTGGCGCTCTACTTGAATATAATGCTACAGGGATTGGTGCGGGCCGTGCCGAGGTAATGGAAGTCTTCGAAGAGAAATATCATAATGATATCAAATTGGAAGAAGCAATAATACTTGGTCTGGAAGCCCTGCATAATACCACGGAAGGCAGGTTCGATGCAGCTACCATTGAGGTGGGTTTGGTAGAACTTGAACCAAAATTATTCAAAAAACTGAGCCCGGAAGAAGTGGCCATTTACGTACAGGTTGTACTGGATTCTAAATCTTCAGAACAAGAATCCGAAAAAGAAGAAAGTAGTGAAGAGACACCTGAATAATCTCTTCAAATAAATTTTTCCGTTGTGTTGAACATGGTCACGTTAGATGATGCAGTAATTGCAAGGTTAAAAAAAGGGGGTAAACAATTCGAAGTATATGTTGACCCTGAAGGAGCATTTTCCCTTAAAAGAGGAGATGATATCGATATAGAAAATATCCTGGCTGCTGAAGAAGTATTTGAAAATGCCAGTAGAGGGGATCGTCCTGCAGAAGAGGATATTGACAGCACTTTTGAGACAAAAGATATCTATGAAATTGCAAAACATATAATTTTGCACGGTGAGATCCACCTGACAACAGAGCAGCGAAAGAGAATATTGGATGAGAAAAAGCGAAAAATAATCAGTTTTATTGCTGCAAATGCTATTAATCCTCAAACAAAGACACCCCACCCTCCTGCCCGGATAGAGCACGCAATGGAAGAAGCAGGTGTGCATATAGACCCCATTAAAAGCGTTGATGAGCAGGTAAATATCGTAATGAAAGCGATCAGACCTGTGATACCTATCCGTTTTGAAGAAGTGAATATCGCTGTCAAGATCAGTAAAGAGTATGCTCCAAAAGCATATGGGTCGATAGCAAAATTTGGCACCTTAAAAAAAGAAGAATGGCAAAACGATGGTTCGTGGATCGGTGTGATCACTATCCCGGCAGGGTTGCAGGATGACTTTTTCGGTCTGGCCAACAGCCTTACCAAAGGAAGTGCTGAACTCAAAATTTTAAAATGAAATTATTATCAAGATCATGGTAGAGGTAAAAATGGATAAACGAATCGTAATCCCGGGCGATTTTCTTTCAGATGATGTCAAAAAGGCGGGTGAAGGTACTTTTATTCAGGAAGGTAAAGTGTACGCGAACCTGTATGGACTTGTCAATGAGAAGAACAAGATCAGGGTAGTCCCAATATCAGGGAAATATTTTCCTTCTGCAGGCGATTTGATCATTGCCACAGTGAGCGAGATCACATTTTCAAACTGGATCATGGATATAAAAGCACCTTACGAGGGCTTGCTTCATATATCAGAGTACCCAAGACGAATTGAGTCAGATGAAATGATGAAATACCTGAACGTGGGCGATTCAGTCCTCGTGATGGTAAAAGAGGTGTCACCTTCCATGAAGATCGAACTTACTATGAGAGACAGCAGGTTAAAACGTATCATCAATGGCAGGCTTATAGAAGTTACACCTTCAAAGGTACCAAGGATCATAGGCAGGGGAGGTTCTATGATTAGCATGTTGAAAAATGCAACTAAGTGCAATATTTTCGTAGGACAAAATGGGGTAATATGGATCACGGGTAAGGAAAGGGGTGTGGATAAGGCTATAGAGACCATAACTCTGATAGAAACACAAGCCCACACGAACGGACTTACCGATCGGATCAGCAAGTTCTTGAAAGGAAATGAGACGAGTGAAGTTGATCAGGAAAGTCCAGATATTTTAAACGAGCTTCTGGACTGAAGAATTGTTATAGAGTGGAACGAGAAGAAAGAGAGGAATTGAAAAATGAACGATAAACCAGAAAAGTTCATAGATGATAATGGTCTTCGTCTTGACGGCAGAAAGGCGAACCAGATCAGAGACATAAAAATTGAAGTGGGAGTGCTCAGCCGGGCTGACGGTTCATGTTATCTTGAAATGGGTAACAATAAGGTAATTGCAGCAGTTTACGGGCCAAGAGAAGTTCATCCCAGGCATCAGCAGAAATCTACCAAGGCAATAGTCCGATACAAATATAATATGGCTTCCTTTTCAGTGGAAGATCGAAAACGTCCCGGACCGGATCGCAGAAGCATAGAGGTTTCAAAAGTTAGCAGGGAAGCCCTTGAAGATATGGTTTTTACTGAATATTTCCCAAAATCTGCTATTGATATTTTTGTAGAGGTTCTGCAAGCAGATGCAGGGACAAGAACTGCAGCAATAAACGCTGCTTCAGTAGCCTTAGCAGATGCAGGTATTCCAATGAGGGGACTTGTCAGTGCATGTGCTGTGGGAAAAGTGGATGAAACATTAGTGTTGGACCTGAATAAGGATGAGGATAATTATGGTCAGGCAGATATGCCTATAGCCATGACCCCTGATGGAAAGATCACTTTACTGCAAATGGACGGCAATTTGACCCTGGAACAGTTTAAAGAAGCTCTGGAAATGGCTCAGGAAGGATGCAGACAGGTATATGAGTTCCAGAGAGAAGCACTTCTGGATTATTATGCCAAAAAGGAAGAGATAGAAGAGATAGCAGTTGTTGAGGAAGCACCTGAAGAAGTAATTGAAGAATCAGTGGCTGAAGCGGTTGAAGTTGAAGGGGTAAAAGCTGCAGATGCTAAAGAAGCCGAATCAGATAAAGAGATCGAAGAGGACGTTGAAGAAGAATCAACCCAAACCTCAGAGACTTCTGACACCTCTGAAGAGGAAACCACTGAAACCGAAGAACCAGAAGAGGAAGACGAGAGTATTATTGATGAATCTGACAAGAAGGAGGAGGCATTTTAATGAATCAGGAAATTGTTTCAATAATTCAGAAAGATCACCTATATAATCTTATGCTCAGGGGCGAGCGCCTGGATGGTCGTGGTTTTGAAGAGACCAGGGAGATCAAGATGGAGACTGGTCTTATTAATAAAGCAGAAGGTTCTGCCCGTGTAGAACTTGGTGACACCAAGATAATCGCAGGTGTGAAGATACAACCTGGAACTCCTTTCCCTGACACTCCGGATAAAGGTGTTATAATTACCAGTTTGGAACTGATCCCGCTAGCTTCCCCGGAATTTGAATCAGGACCACCGAGGGAAGGTGCCATTGAACTTGCAAGGGTCGTAGACCGGGGGGTCAGAGAATCAGGCGCAATTGATTTAAGCAAGTTGTGTATTAAAGAGGGGGAGAAAGTCTGGATGATCTTCATTGATGTCCATGTGCTTGATGCCGGCGGCAATATTATGGATGCAGCAGCATTGGGTGCAATAGCAGCTCTGCTAACAGCTAAAATTCCTGGTAAGCGCTATGGAGAAGGTGAAGATATACCATTACCGATTAGAGATATACCCATATCAGTAACAGCAGTCGATATAGCAGGTGGGATTGTATTTGATCCATCCCTTGAAGAGGAAAGAGCTGCAAATTGCACGTTAACTGTAATAACAAATCAGAAAGGTGCAATTTCAGGTATGCAAAAAAGCGGTAATGGTTCATTGACCACAGATCAGATTAATCATATAGTGGAAGTCGCCGCCAAAAAGGCGCAGGAAATAAGAGAAAAATTCCTGGAGATTTAAGAAATGGCAAAAAAATTTACCCGTAAAGGACGTAAGACCCGTTCCGCTGGTAGGTTTGGTGTACGTTACGGCACAAAAAACCGCAAGCTGGTTGCAGATATTGAAGAACGTATGAGACAGGGATATAAATGTCCCGAGTGTGGGATTATTGCAATTCGTCGTACCGATACTGGTATTTGGAGCTGTAAGAAATGTAACCATACTTTCTCAGGTGGCACATATGTACCCCGGACATCAGTTGGTTTGGTAGCTACCCGTTCTTTGAAGAAAGCTATGGAAACAGATGTATTTGATAAATATGAAGAGTTGGTCCCTGAAGCTGAAATTGAAGAGACACTGGCAGTATCCGAAGACGTTGTTTCTGAAATAGAATCTGATTCAGATATAACTGAACCTTTGTAAGGACTAAGCAGGTGATTTGAAATATGGTATACATTTGTACCAGGTGCAAACATTCTGTCGAGATAGATTATGAAGTGATGGGTATCAGGTGTCCTTATTGCGGGCACCGGATATTGATGAAGCAAAGACCCACGCTTATTAAAAGGGTAGATGCAGTTTAAGAAAATCAAGGAGATATAAGAATAAATCAATATTCTTATAGATGCCATTATCAGGTGCAACTATTAAGGGAGGTGGATCACTCTGGAAGTCTTTTCAGAATTCATTTTTGATCTGGATAAGGACGTACAGGTGGTATATCAGTCCCTGTTGCCTGAATTGGGTGGGGATCATTCACGTATCTACTCAGAACTTTCAATTGATGGAAGTTGTCTTGTTCTAAAGATACGATCAGATGACCTGGTTTCAATGAGGGCTGGCCTGAATGGTTGGTTGCGACTTATAAAGATAGCAGGAGAAATGGCAGCGGTAATAGAAAATTAAAAGTACTATGTTGCCGTGATGGAATTCAAATTAAACTATTGGTGAATAATAATGAGCGGAGAATTACCCCCACAGGTCCAGAACCAGATAGCACAACTGCAGCAGGTGCAGCAGCAAGCTCAGGCTCTGGCAAAACAAAAGAATCAGTTGGAGATCATGATCAAAGAATCTGATATGGCTCTTGATGAGCTTGAAAAGATCGATAATGATGTGCCCGTTTTTAAAAATGTTGGCACTTTTTTGATAAAAGCTGATAAGGACAAAACTGTAGAGGATCTGAAGGAAAAGAAGGAAACACTTGACTTACGACTTCAGACAATAAAAAGACAGGAAGAACGTATCCAGAAGCGGTTCACTCAATTACAGGAACAACTAAAGACATCTGTTGGCTCTCCAGGCTTGCATGCTGAGTAATCTCATTAGAGGGCACAAGGGCCATGGAAGTCGACGAGTTCGGTTTTTATAACCGGCTCCTGGATTATACTAATATTCTTTTTCTCTGCCACCGTAATGCTGACCCGGATGCAGTAGGCAGTGCATATACATTAGCGGAGGCCATAGGTGGAGTGGTGGGGGTCGTTGACGGGTGCAACCGGGTGGCCAACATGATCGTAAAATCACTAGATATTACTGTGATTGAAAATCCTGACCCTAAAAACTATGATTTTACTGTGATCGTGGATACCAGTACAAAGGCCCAATTAGCAGGAGTGGAATTATCTGAATATGCAGTTGTGGACCATCATTCCACATGTTCCCTAAAGAATGATGCAAAGTTCTATATCCACAAGAATGCCAGTTCCACAGCCGAGATCGTATTTGACATTCTTCAGTGTATGGAGGCACCGATCATGCGAAAACCTGCTATAGCCCTTATTACAGGTATAATCACAGATACAGGTAATTTCAAATATGCATCACCCAAATCATTCAGGACAATGGCCCAGATAATCGAATCCAGTGGAGTGAATTATGGTGAAGTGGTAGACATCCTGGCATCCACACCACAGGATATCAGCATGAGGATCGCCACCCTGAAAGCTGCTATGCGAGCCAATATCCACAGGGTCGGAGAATTTATCATTGTTACCAGTATCATCAGTTCTTTTGGCGGGGCTGCAGCAGGTGTATTGACACATATAGGTGCTGACGTGGCATTTGTGGGTGCCGCCGATAAGGACGATCTGATCAGGATAAGCGGCAGGGCAAGGCGCAATGCCATTGATGCGGGGATCAACCTGGGCAAGATATTAGAAGAGGTCAGCGGTAATTTTAACGGTACGGGCGGCGGTCATGATGGTGCAGCAGGGCTTGATGTGAATGGCGGAGAAGTCAATGATATACTTCAGAAGTGTGTGGACATTTCTATCAGGGTTCTAGAAGAAAAAACAGATAATTCAAATAGTAATTGACATAAGTCTCCACGACCTTATAAGTTTCAGATGAGAATCAGTAAAAGAACACTCAAGGGCAGAGAAGGTGAGATCGCCCTGACACCTGAGACTCTTGACGACCTCTGGCATTTGAAATATATTATTGAGCCCGGAGATCTTGTATTTGCACTGACAAAACGCAGGGTAGAAGGGGCTACCGATAAACTGCGGCCTGAGAAGATTGAAAAAAAACCGATGCGTCTGGGAGTACGCATAGAAAGCCTGGAATTTCATAAATTCTCGAACCGCTTGCGTCTGCACGGGGTGATCGAGAGCGGCCAGGATGTAGGAGCATACCACACCCTGAATATTGAGGAAAGCACCAACCTGTCCGTGATCAAGACCTGGAAGAATGACCAGCTTGAGCGCATAAAGGAGGCCGAAGCAGCTGCAAAACGACCCCGGGTGGTGATCCTGACCATTGAGGAAGGGGAAACTTCAATCGGACTGGTACGCCATTATGGGGTGGAGGAATATTCCACTGTTAAAATGGGATCCGGCAAAGGAGAAACAAGCTCAAGGGAGGACTTCTTCAATTCAGTTATAAAGCAGCTGAGCCAGGCCGCAAGCGGCACCGAAGCAGTGATCGTGGCAGGCCCGGGGTTTACTAAGGACGATTTCATGAAACATCTGGAAACAAAAAATCCTGAACTGGCTGTGCGGTCCA
Source organism: Methanosarcinales archaeon (assembly GCA_014859725.1). Classification (NCBI taxonomy): domain Archaea; kingdom Methanobacteriati; phylum Methanobacteriota; class Methanomicrobia; order Methanosarcinales; species Methanosarcinales archaeon. The sequence goes on from JACUTQ010000012.1 coordinate 10,910, forward strand.
GGACCGAGGATACTGTTTCCATTGGCATTTCCGGGTTCCAGGAGGTATTGCGCCGGGGTGCAGTGGACAGGATCGTGGAAGAATCAAGGATATCAAAGGAAGCCAGGCTGATCGAAGAATTGATGGCCATGATTGCCACAAATGGAGCGGGCGTATATGGCTGGGATGATGTGAAGCGAGCCAGGGATATGGGAGCTGTGGAGTCACTTCTCATAACAGATGAGCTGCTTAGAGAAGGTCGTGAGAAGGGGCATGATATCGATGCTTTTCTCTTGAGTATCGAGCATAGCAGGGGAAAGGTTGTGGTCTTCAGTACTGAGTTTGAGCCAGGACACAGGTTGCACAACCTTGGCGGTATAGCTGCCCTGCTAAGGTTCAATCTGGAATATTGATATGCTCAATCTGGAAGCTGCTGTCAGTGAAATCCGTTATCTTCTTGAGAGAGGTTATCCCAAGCAGAGTGCCATCACGTATGTCTGCAATCATCACATGTTGGATCTGGAGATCAGGCATGTTTTTACAAGGGTTCTGTACCCGCAGAGCACTATCACCAGCCGCAGGGCAAAAACAGTGGGCTGCGGTGATATTGATAATAATGAGGTCTGGATAGACGGGTATAATATCCTTATCGGGGTGGAATCTGCCGTACGAGGGGACTCTGTTTATCTATGCGATGACGGGTTTTTAAGGGATACCAGGGGCGTGTTCAGGAATTTTCACTCCTCGGATGATACTGAACAGGCACTCCATGAGCTATTAAGTGTGTTAGCTTTACATAATCCTGAAAGGGTTGAAATAGTATTTGACAGCCAGATAAGCAAGAGTAGAGAGATGGTCCGCCAGGTAGATAAGAAAATGAAAGATATGGGAATTTCAGGATGTGCCAGGACATCGAAACATACGGACTTTGACCTTAAGAAGTGCAATAAGATGGTAGCTACTTCGGATGGTGGGATTATTGATGTGGTTGAGCATGTTGTCAATCTTCAATCCTGTATAATGGAACAATTAAAGATCAAGCCCATTAACATTAAAGGACTGATACCATGAAACGCATAGGAATTGCAGTGACGGAATCCCGGGATTGGACCGCACATGCTATATATAGTGCCGTAACCGAGACCGGCAATAATCCCTTCATGTTCAGGCTTCATGATGTCAGTACAGAACTGGTGGCAGATATTCACATCACCACAGGGGACCTTGACCTGGAAACACTGGATGCGGTCATTGTACGGGATGTGGGTGGTGGGGGTGGTGAAGATATGTCCTACCGGTTTGATGTGCTGTGTAACCTGGAAAGGTCGGGTGTGTTGATAGTAAATCCTCCTGAGGCCATTCAGGTATCAGCCAATAAACACATGGCATCATATCTATTTAATAAGCATAATCTTCCCACACCTGAAACAATGATAACAGCAGATATTAACGAGGCATTTATAGCTATTAGAAAATGGGGTAGAGCAGTAGTAAAACCTATTTTTGGATTTAAGGGGCAGGATATTCATTGTTCAAAGGATAATGACAGAACCAGGAAAGTACTGCAAAATGCTCTTGATAAACGGGGAGTTTTGTATCTGCAGCAGTATATTCCAAATCCGGGTAGGGATATCAGGGCATTTGTGGTGGACGACCATGTGGCAGGAGCCATCTACAGGGCTGCACCTTCAGGTTCATGGATAAGCAATCTGTCAAGGGGCGGGACTCCTGAACCCTGTACCGTGACCTCTGAGATTGGAGAACTGGCTTGCGGTGCTGCACAAGTAGTGGGTGCAGTATATGCCGGAGTGGACATGGTAGAGGGGCCTGATGGATTGAGCATTTTAGAGGTAAATGGCACGCCTTCCGCGAGGGGTATATTTGAAGCATGTGGTGTGGATGTGACCAGAGAGATAGTGCAAGTTGTAAGTAAATTATAACTACTTTATAAATAATGTCGATGGGCAAATAAATCCAGACTTTATACTACAGTATTCAAGTACTACTGAAATTACAAAAAGAGAAAAGTGTTAAATATTGAAAATACAATGTAGATGCCGCCAAGGTGACGAGATAGCCAAGCCTGGTATGGCGCAGGATTGCTAATCCTGTGGTCGTTCCGACCTCGGGGGTTCGAATCCCCCTCTCGTCGTTTATCAAACTTTTTCACCAGCAAATTACTTTTTCAGAATTAAATATCAGATCAACGATCTCATCATAATCAAGCAATTTTATCCAGGTCTTAATCCCCCTTGCAACCACGTCTGTTTTTGAAGCATATATGATTACATCCAGATCCAACTTATCGCAATCAATCACCCCGTCCTGCATCAGAAGTACCGATATACTCCCAAATTTAAGCTGCTCTCGAATGATGTCAAGTGCAATATCATCACCATGACGTTTGATGATATGTAGAATTCCTACCATGGTATTACCACATCACTTTCGGCCAGTATCCGTGCAATCTCATTCTTATCAACGGTCTCAATGCCATCCCGTAGATCTGTATTGTATTTCGTAATGGCACCCTGCTCTGCCAGGCGCCTGATATTTATCATACTGAAGGTTTCAAATTCCGGTTCAAGGTCAGGTGCATCAATGATGGCTGGTTGGATATTCCCGGCACTAACCACTCCCGGACCTAAGAATATCACAGTAACCTCATTGTCCTCCAGTGTCGCACCCACGCACATCCTGAGGCTTTCCTTGTTCCTGATTGTCCTGAACGGTGCATGCCTTATGATCACTGCAATATTCTTTTTCATTTCAATCACCTAAAACGTCAGAAACCTGTCACTACAATTGGCAAGTGCAGCCAAATCATACTGGCTGCCCCACAGCACAGCTTCAACCCTGTCAAGCCCCCGCTGGGAGGCGTTATGAGCACACATTGAAAGGGAAACACCACTCTTTTCCAGATCCAGCAAAGGCTGGTGCAAAATATTATACACACCATCTGCCATCATGAAAATGCTAACTTCATGACCTTTCTGCCTGGATGCCTTGCTGATCTCAATAACGCTGTGCGTATTCTGATGCGATGGGGGTGTGGTCAGCAGTATTCCTAATTTCATATTTATCATACTGCTTTGTTATATTAAAAGAGTTATGTCTTTTCAACGAAGATGATGTATTCTCCGTCCTGCTGTTCAACTGCAAGTAGTTTATTACCGCTTTTTTTTGACCACTGGTCAATATTCTGGGGCGCAACCGGATCATCAGCGATCACCTTAAGTATTTCACCTGGCGCTAAGCTATCTACCTGTTTTTTTGTCCTGACAAGTGGATAGGGGCAGCATTCCCCCCTTACATCCAGCTCGAAATCAGCTACAATATCTGTCACAATCCTCACCTATTACAATACCAGTGTAACATCACTTTCCAGTATCCTATCGGTCAGCTCGCTGATGGTAGTCTTCTTGATACCTTCAATTATCTCCGTATCAGTGATACCTCTGATATCAAGGTCCCTATCCAGGGCATAAATCTCAAAAAGTTCCAGGTTATTCTTTATCTCATTCTCCAGAGGCGGGACATGCTTGCCCCATGTTGCCTCGTCGCCGTAACCAGTCTGCTGGCCTTTGACCACTGCGTGAACTGCACCACTGACAAACGTGATACTAGCTTCATTGTCTGCTGCAGACTGGGTGGCTGCCAGGGGAATGGCCCCGAACACTTCTTCTTTGCCGTATGGAGGTTGTGTTACTATTATATTCACTTTCTTACTTATCTTTATCACCCCAACAAAATAGTCTTATCAGACTCGGCTATCCATTCAGCCAGATCATAAAGCCCGCCTATGACCACACCTTCAGTCTGGGTATCGGTTACACCGCGACTGTCAGTGCACTTAATGCAGGCGATAGCATCTGCTTTTGGCTTTTTCAGTCCTTTCTTTAATACATCAGCAAATAACTTTTCCACTGCCGGGTACTCTTTTGGTACCTGACCTTTGTTCCCTATCAATGTGGAATCCAGGTAGTTAAAGAAATTCAATGTTATGCCTTTTTCTTTTGCAGCATGGGCAAGTCTCAGCAGTGTAAAAGGTGCCTCGTCGCCGTATGGGCCCCGTACAGATACTATGGTAAGTTGTTTTCCTTCTGTCATATTCACCTCTAGAACCAGGCTGTCCTGTCGTAATCTTGTACAATGAAATCCAGCAGGGTCCCGATCTCCTTGATCTCAACGCCGTTTATAAGCTTGTCATGGATGCCCCTGGACATTACACTCTTATCGTCTGCGAACACCCTGACGCCACGATGCTGGATGGCGGCCAGTTTCTGACCGTACTCGTGATTCCTGGCAGCTGTAACACCGTCCTCAATCAGGTACAGGGATACATCAGCTCCTTTAGTCTTTGCCTCATTGGCAATATCGATCACCAGATCCGGTATCTCGGTGGTGAACGGGTCCTTACTCAATACTAATAGCAATTTCGTCATTTTTTACCTCGTTTGAGATTGTATTTTTTTTTTACTGTCCCTGAGATCCCTGCAGAGTTTCTGGTTCTTGAGCTGGGCGATCTTTTTCACATCAAAGATGGTTTGTGGATTGCTTGCAGCATATGGCCCTGCAGCCTTTATACTCACATTCCCACGTTTTCAGAAATCTTAATCATACTTAAGCTCTTTATCCTCCGCTCACTGCGGGCAGTAAGGATATCTCGTCGCTGTCTGTGACAGCAGTCTCCAGACCCGACTCATGCCTGATATCCTCGCCGTTTACATAGACGTTAACGAACCTGCGTATTTCTCCATTTTCAAATATCCTATTCTCAAATTCCTCACCGAACTTGCTTATAAGTTCATCGAATACACCCTTTACAGTGGTATCTCCCAGATCCAGTGTGGTTTCCCGGGTCCCTGTGACGCTGTTCAATGCCGATGAGAATCGTACTTTTACCATTTATTTTACACCTCAATTTTTCATAACTATTATCATTTACGTTACTACTAATTGTTCATATTGTTTCTCGAACTCACCAAAGTTAGGTTTGATGGCTTGTGGCATCCTGGTGTGTTTGATCAGGGTCTCCTGGTCCTTAAGGCCGTTACCTGTAACATAGATAACTGTGCGCTCATCTGTGTGATCTTGCCCAGTTCGATGGTGGCAGGGATGAATATGTATGTGGGCAGGACTGCCTTGGCTGCATGGGCTGCCACTAACGACAAATGGGTATATTAGAAGTTAGATATAATAGATAAGAATTTATACGAGCAATTTATTAACATTTATTGGAGTGAAAGACAATGGATTCTCTTAGTATAAAGATTACACCTAATTCAACAAGCAAAGAGATCGCGCCAATAGCACTTGCCATCAATGAGATGGTAGCAGGACTTCCGGTCACGATGCGTGCATTGAACAAACGTGGTGTAAGGATCGAAAAGGGGAAAGTAATGGATTATGATTATTCAGGGCCTATACTTGAAATGGCTCTTGAGACAAATTCAACAATTAAAACTGTTCCAAAGACTGGTACCTACAAAGGTATTCCAATAGTTGTAAGCACCATTAAGAATAAAATGGGCAACGCGGTTGCTGCAATCGGGGTTGTAGATGTTGTTCAAAGCCTGGAACTATAAAGTTCAGTTCGGAGGGAAAGATAATGGAATATCCTGATTTAATGGTTACAGCCGATTCAACCAGTAAAGATATTGCACCAATTGCGTTGGCCATTCATGAAGCAATAATAGGGCTTCCAATCACCATGCGGACGCTGAATAAACGCGGTGTAAGGATCGAAAATGGAAAAGTGGTAGATAATGATTATTCCGGACCAGTACTTGAAATGGCTCTTGAGACAAACTCAACAATTCGAACCATTCCAAAGACAGGTGCTTATAATGGCACTCCTGTAACAGTGACCACTATAAAGGATGAAGATGGCAATCCCATCGCTGCAATCGGGGTTGTGGATGTTATTCACGGTTTGTGATTTTTAAACCTTCACATTGTTTATCACTGACCAAGATCGGTCTGCTTTTAGTCGTTGGGAAATCACTTTTAATCCCTCACCTTTTGAGTTTACTGGCGGCTGCTTATGAGAACAGATATCAGTGGACTGTGTACACCTTTGCCCGAAGATACACCCACTCATTGAATGAGACATTTTTGAGGGGGGAGATCCCCTCACACCTGCAAGGTCTTTAGTACGCTCCATCATTGGAAATGAACGCACAAGGGCACGGGTACCCACTCAATGTTGGGGAGATCCTCATTTTCTAATATTACTGAAAAAGGGTGACATCTTGCTTCTGTCATCAATTAAATGTATATTCACACCCTCCCATACATATCATCAAACCTCACAATATCATCCTCACCTACATACTCACCCAACTGCACCTCAATAATCTCCAGAGCATCAACACCCGGATTAAACAACCTGTGCTTCACACCAGCACTAATAAATGTACTCTCCCCCTCCCCTAAACACCTTTGCTCCCCATCCACCTGCACGCATGCCCTGCCTTTCACAACCACCCAGTGTTCGCTCCTGTGAGCATGAAGCTGCAAACTCAACCTTTTTTTGGGCATCACCCTGATATTCTTGATCTTATACTTCTCTGAACTCTCAAGAACAGTATAACTTCCCCATGGCCTGTATGCAGTCTGGTGAATATCTGCCCGTTCATCGCCTTGTTCTTTCAAGCGGGATACAACATCCTTGACTTTCTGGCTGCTGCTTCTCGGACATACCAGTAAAGCGTCCCTGGTATCAACCACCACCATATCATCTACATCTATCAACGAAACAGCCTTATTCTTTAATGAAAATATAAGATTCCTTTTTGAATCAATTGAAGCGTCAACACAATTATAGACAACATTGTCGTGTTCATTCTTATCGAACTCAACAAACATTGCTTCAAAATTCCCTAGGTCGCTCCACTTATTATCAAGTTTAACAACTGCCACTCGACTTGATATTTCCATAAGGCCGTAATCTACTGATACAGTAGGGATGTCGAGATATATATCTTCAACATTCCTGTTTGAATTATAGAACTCATTCCACAAGCCAGGTGCATGTAATTGAAGTTCTGTTCGGAATAGTTCAGTGCCAAATAAGAACATACCACTGTTCCACAGATAGCCACTCTTAACATACATCTCTGCATCTTCCGGACCGGGTTTCTCCTTGAACTCAGATACTTCAAATCCCACATCAAGTGCAGACCCGGTTTTGATATAGCCATAACCGGTATGTGGAGATTCCGGTACAATTCCGAATGTCACAAGATACTTATCTGTCAACCTTTCTGCAACAGCTATTGTCTGCATTGCCTCTATGTCCAGAATGTGGTCTGAAGAGAATACACCCACAACAGACCTGCCGTATTTCTTTTCAATCTCACACATAGCCAAACAGATGGCCGGAAGCGTGTTTTTTCCATTTGGCTCAAGAAGGACATTCTCTTTAAAAAGTTCTAATTCAAGCTCCTCTATCTGGCCGTACACGAAAAACTTCTGTCTTTCACTGGTTACAACAAATATTTCAGAAATATCTGATAATGTAAGACACCGAAGCAGAGTATCCTGGAATAATGATTTGCCTGAAAATTTTAAAAACTGCTTTGGATATAGCTCTCTGCTTAAAGGCCACAAACGGGTGCCTGAGCCTCCAGCAAGTATTACGGATTTTATTTTCATATCTCCTTGAAGTTAAGTAAAAATTATTAATATATTCATTATTAAATTTATATACTTAAGTTATTTAGTATTTCCAAAATACTTCAACGTCACTCTCAACCCTTCCTCTAACCCCACCTCAGGCTCCCACCCTAAGACTTCCTTAGCCCTTTCAATATCCGGCCTCCGAACCTTAGGATCATCTACAGGTAATCCCTTAAACACAATCTTCGAATCTCTTCCGGTAATCTCAATAACCCTCTCGGCAAACTCCAGCACAGTCATCTCCTCAGGATTCCCTATATTTACAGGCTCCACAAATTCCGACATCATCAAACGATAAATCCCATCAATTAAATCAGACACATAACAGAAGCTCCTGGTCTGCTTCCCATCCCCATATACAGTAATATCCTCTCCATTCAACGCCTGGTTAATAAAATTCGGCACCACCCTACCATCATCTGCCCGCATCCTGGGCCCGTATGTATTAAATATCCGCACGATCCGCGTATCAACAACATGAAAACGATGATATGCCATCGTGATCGCCTCAGCATATCGCTTTGCCTCATCATACACCCCACGAGGGCCGATAGGATTCACATTACCCCAGTAGGTCTCAGGCTGCGGATTAACAAGCGGGTCCCCGTAAACCTCTGAAGTGGAAGCCAGCAGAAAACGTGCCCCCTGCTCCTTGGCAAGCCCCAGCATATTATAGGTTCCAAGAGCTCCCACTTTGAGCGTCTGGATCGGCAGGTCAAGATAATCGATGGGAGATGCAGGGCTTGCCAGATGGAAAATATAATCGATCTTATCACCGAAATAAATCGGTTTTGTAATATCATGTTTCAGGTATGTGAATTTATTCGATTTAACATGTTCAATGTTCCTGGTATTTCCTGTCACAAGATTATCAATACAAATTACATCGTGACCTTTATCTAACAAAAGATCACAAAGATGTGAACCTAAAAACCCAGCACCACCAGTTACTATTGATTTCATGTCATCCATTCCTAAAATTCAATTGAAGATGAATCTCCGATATTAAGTGAATTATATTTACCAATAATGTTTGCATCATCACCTATAATTGAAGACTGTAGATTTACCGTTTTTAAATGTGCTCGAGCCCCGATAACACTATTTGAAATGATTGAATTTTTAATTATCGTATCATTTGCAATAGATGCATATGGCCCTATAACAGATTTTGAAATTTTAACATTTTCTCCGATTGCGACTGGTTGCATTATTACAGAATCCAAGATGTCGTTTTTATTATTCAACGTTGCATTTTCATCCAATAGCACTCGATTTGTTTCCAACAAAGAATTTGCATGTCCACAATCATACCAGCTTGAAACAGTGAAAGTCTTGAATTTTCCTCCACGTTTAATCATCTCCTGCAGAGCATCTGTTAATTGATATTCACCTCTGGTTTTAATATTATTATCTAAAATCCGATTAAGCATATCAAATAGTTTTTCAGTATCCTGTATAAAATAAACACCGGCAATCCCAAGATTTGAGGTAGGATGCTCTGGTTTTTCCTCAAGGTTTTTTACGCATGATGTTTCAGATTCTAATTCAACGATACCATACTTTTCCGGTTCATCTACTTCCTTTACCCCAATAGAACCTGAACATTGTCCATTATTCTTATGTTGTTCATAAAAATCCAGATAACCGGATTTAAAGATCATATCCCCAAGTGCAATCATAATATCAGAATCGCCAACAAATTCCCGGGTCAAATAGATAGAATGCCCAAGGCCTAGCCTTTCAGTCTGGTCAACATATCGTAAATTGAAAATATCCTTATAATGTTTATCTACATAAGATATTAACAATTCTTTTCGATATCCAACTACTAGAATAATCTCACATGGTTCGAGGTCGATCATCCTATCAAGAATATGCCCGATTATCGGTTTGCCTGCAATATAGACCATTGGTTTTGGCTTAGTATGTGTATGTGGAAACAGGCGGGTTCCTGTTCCGGCAGCGGGAATGATTACTTTCATATTCAAGAGATTGATAAATTCAATATTTGAACCTAAAGTTAATCTAAATGTATAAATAATCGATGGAATGTTTGAAATAATGAATATCATTTCATAATTGACAAGCAGCAACGTTTTTAAACTATTAAAGTTACATAAAAATATTGAGTGAGGTTTCGATGACCTTTGTTTTACAAGATTCGACAGAAATGCCAATCCAAAAAAACTTCATTGATGATTTGAATGTTTTTTTAGATATAATTGAGAAGATCCTTCCAATTGAAAATAAGTCAATTGAATTAAATACCAAAATTCGAAAAGAAGAACTCAGTTATTTAGAAGAAACATCAATGATGGAAAATTATTCATCAGAACTTACGAACTCTTTAAATGATATCTCAAAAAAGTATGCATTAGAATCTATTGGAAAATGTAGAGACATATTAATTGAGAAGAATGCGACTTGTATTGAAAAAAAAAAAGATCAATTGAAAACCAGTTTAGACGATCTTACACGCAGATCGAAAGAAGAAGTGATGGAAAAAGCAGAACAGATTCGTTCAGAACTTGAGCCATTTTTATGGTTAAGGGTTTATAGTGCAAATAAAACTCATTTGATCACTTTAACATCAGAAGGTGTAAATGGTTCAATCAAAATGAATATCAATGGATTTTCTTATACGTATAATACCAAATACTCAGATACAAAAATACCTCTAAAAAAATTCATAGATGAGATGTTTATACCAATTTGGTCAAAAAGTGGTCTGATACATAAAGAAGATAAAATAAAAAATGTTGATATTTCTGAATTCTTTATTAAAAGAATCTATAACGGAGATGACTTTCAGCTGGATCTTGAGAATAAAAAAGGTACTAGAAAATTCAATATTACTATTCCTGGCGATATCAATAATGCAACATTGATGTACATTAAAGAAGAAGAAGAAGCTACAGACATTACATCAGATGAAGATTTGCAGTCTCGTTTAGATTTTAACAAATTGGGAATACTTGTTAGGAAAATTGAAGAATATATTGATAATGATAATAACATTTTTTCTAAAACTCTTACTAATGTACAAATCGATGAAAAAGATGCAATTGTAAATAATGAAATATTTGATTGCATTAAAATTATTGCTTCTCAGTATGGAGAGATCATCAAGGAAATATTGTCCCATGGTTTTACTAAAAACGAGATTGTTATTAAAGAGATCAAGGACGATGACACTCGAAAAGAGATATTCATAAAAGTAAGCGAGATCTCTAATAGACTATCAGCCCTGGGTGGGGATGGATTAGAACTGAAAGACCTGTTAAACCTTTAGCATCAAGGTGTAATAATTTGTTCTTTATTAAACCATTTCAGCCAGAATATTTTCAAGAAGTCATATCTATTGAACAGGAGATATTCAAAGAACACGATCCTTATACCTACATGGAATTATATGAAAGCGTCTCAGATGGATTTCTAGTAGCTATAGACCAAAAAAAATTAATCGGTTTTGTGGTGGGTTTTTTATCGATCCCTGGAAAGGGGAGGATCTTTACCATTGCAGTGTTGCCAAAATACCAGAACAAGGGAATAGGTACTAATCTATTAACGAACATGTGTTCTGTATTGAAAAAAAAAGGAGCAAAAGAGGTCGGATTGGAGGTCCGGATGAGTAATTTTTCGGCCCAGCAGTTCTATTTGAAGCGGGATTTCATTCCGGTTTGGGTGGAGAATGGATATTATAGCGATGGAGAAAATGCATTAGTATTGAAAAAAGAACTATAATTATCTTAAATCTTATATTCTGGTCGTAACAATAATTGAATTTACCAAAAATAAATCATCTGAAATCTCATTTTATTCAATACCATACATATCTTTCAGACCGTGCCCTGTACCCATGCACACTACTGTCTTACCGTTCAACTTTTCAGATATTTTCCTTGCCCCTGCATAAGCTACTGCACCACTGGGCTCCACAAAAATCCCATGCCTGCCAAGAAAATCCCTGGCTTTTATTACTTCATTATCAGATACACTTACACCCATACCTTTAGTCTCCCTGATAGCTCTCAGTGCTCCGAGACCTTCTATTGGATCTCCGCATGCAATAGCTGTTGCCACGGTCTGTGGGTTGTCAACAGGTACAATATCCCTGGCACCCGATTCCCAGGCATCTACCACAGGTTTGCATTCATCCACCTGAACACCTATTATGGTTGGTTTATGCTCGATAATACCCACCTCAAACATATCCTTAAATGCTTCAAATATCCCCCAGATCAATGTGCCGTTGCCAATAGGGGCGATCACAATATCAGGGATGTGCCAGTATAATTGGTCAGCTATCTCGAAGCCTATAGTCTTTGTACCTTCACTTCTCCATGGATAATCCCCAGTCAAAAACGAGTCCGGGTGGTTGAGCACATATTCTTCGGCCAGGTTCATTGCTACAGCATAGTCGCCCTTTACATATTGCATCTCGGCTCCATAGGCCTTGATCTGCTTTATCTTGGCTGACCCTACAATATTGGGAACGAACACTGTACAATCAAGACCTGCATAGGCTGCATAAGCCGCTATTGAGGCTCCCATATTGCCTGTTGAGGCTACTACCACCTGTTTTTTTTCGTTCTCAAGGGCTTTTGTAATTTCGAGAGACGACCCCCTATCCTTAAATGAACCAGTGGGGTTCATGGCTTCGTATTTTATTAACAACCTTTTGCATCCGATCTCATCAGTCAACGATTGGTTTTCGAGCAGTGGGGTTCCTCCCTCGTTCATAGTGATGATTTTGGAGAGGTCGCGCACAGGTAAGAAAGGCCAGTATTTCCAGTGGGTTGGAGTTCCTCTTTTGAATGAATCAGTAAGAAGAGATTTCTTTATTGATTTATAATCATATTCAGCATCCAGTCCGGAGTTGCAGTTTGAGCACCTGGGAATGGGTTTGTTCTCGATCTCTTCAGGGAGATGATGTCTGTTGCATTTGAAACACCTGAAACCAGTAACATAAACCATTTTTTCCATCCTTGATTTTTCAGTTATCCTTTGATGTGGATTTTAGCTTGATATATTTATGAGCTGGCTTCATTTTACATTTTGCAGGATCTTGTTGCTCCATAAGTAATTTTTCCAGCTCTTCGTCTGTGAGTTCCTTCTTTTTTTGCATTGTGGAAATTATAGTCTAATAGTATTTAAATTTCGTTT
>JACUTQ010000013.1 GCA_014859725.1 Methanosarcinales archaeon
GGGAATTTACGCAGCCTGTCCTTGATCATTTTGTCTGCCAGAATGGTGTTGAAAATATGGGTCAAGATATGGAGTTGACTCGATAGACCTGCTGTAAAGTCATTAGATGCAATTGATCGTACCCGGCGTTCAGGATTATAGAGGTCTGACAGCACTTCCTCTTCAGTCCTTCCCCCGAACTTCGTCTGAGAGAGCAGTTTATCAAAAAGTCTATTCCAGCTGCTAACTCCGGCAGGAGATATTTCTGCCAGGAGCTTCTCCTCAATCTCTGAAAGCTGATGGGGTTTGAATTTCCTGAGTTGTTCCAGATAATGACTGAATTTTTGAATTATTGGATCGTTAAGATATTTTTGAGCTATATCATCTTCCAGGGCCGCCCATTCCAGGTCAAAAAACAGGAGCTCTTTCTGGAACTGGCTGGCCTTTTCCTGGAAACACTGTAAGAATGCTCCAGCTTCAGCATTATCTGATTGAGTAACGAAATTAAGTTGTGCGAATGAGCCTATTCGTCCAACATTTTGGGATATCTCTTCCAATTGGACCATCGCATTGAAAAGGTCAGATGATATAAGTCCTTTTAATCTTCCTTTATAATTTGATGAAAATTCTGCGGCTTTTTTTTCAATTGACTCGATATCTTTGTTTAGATTCTCATCGTGGATATCTCGATAAAAGTGAGTCAGATCCCAGATTATGTCTTCACTACCAAAATGGTCTTTCATACTAATACATAATTGATTTTATGACTATTAATTGTGTTTATGAATTCAGAAGTCTGATAATCAATTAAATTCTGAAACAACTATATCTGCAAGTATATGAAGCTCTATGGATGTTAAAATACCTAGCATAAAGGGTACAATAAGTTCAACCGGAACAAGTTCAAATTCAAATCCTGCCAGAACCATCAAAGGAACAAATATCAGGCTAAAATTTGAAATGATAATCAAGGGGCCAAAGACAGGATGGTGAGATAGTCCTCTATGTTTGAATAGAACCTTATACGGCCACCACAGGAACTTGAATGGACCCCATCTTTTATATGGAGCGCTCTGGATATCCAGGTCTGGACTCAGGAAAAATGTACCGAATAGATAGAAAATTGAGAATATCAAGACAGATTGAAAATTAATATATTCTGCAAACAAATCAACATCATATCTTTTGAATAAGGCAAAAAATCCTGAAAGGAGGACGATCAATACAGTAATATTGATTTTATTGTGGTTTTTTCCGTCGGGCATTGAAGATTTCAATTTATTTCATTTGATTTATTTGTTTAGTTTTATGTTAATTGGCATATTTAGAAAACATAAGCAGTAAGCTTTTCAGATTCCTTAACCGACTACGCATGAATTTATATCTAATGTAAATACAAATATCAATTGAAATGTGGATAGACGCTCTGTACTCTGCTTTTAATTATCTTCTCAAGATAATCCCACCTACTGTTCTGGGTATCTTTATAATGGAATGGCTGGTTGAGGCGGGCTGGATTAATAAATTGGGATTTATCACAGCACCTTTTATGCGGTTCGCTCATCTCAGGGAAGAGATCGGTGTGAGTTTTTTAGCTTCATTTGGTTCACCTACGGCAGGCAATTCCATGGTGGCCCAGATGTATAACAATAAAATAATTGAAAGGAGGGAAACTATTATAGCGTCGCTTATTAATTCCTTTCCTTCAACTATTGTAATTTTAAGGAATTTGCTACCTATTCTAATAGTCCTGTTAGGTTCTACAGGTCTGATATATCTGGGTGTGGTAGTATTTGTGGGATTATTGAAAACAATGATTACATTAATAGCAGGACGGTTCCTGCTCCCGCCAAAAGGTTCATGTGTAGTTGGGTGTGAGAAAGTTGAAAGCCCGGGACTGAAAAAAAGCTTCAACAATGCTGTTAGGGCATCGGTTAAACCGCTAAAGAGGATCATCCTGACCATGATATTGGTATCGATTATTGTATTTCAGCTCATTGAAATCGGATTCTTTGATACCATATCCAGTTATTTGAACAGCTCAATTATTACAAATTATATTCCTCCTGAAGGATTACCCGTAATTGCAGGATGGTTTGCCAGTAACATCGCAGCTTATACCATAGCAGGCAACCTTTTAACAAAAGAGATATTAACTCCAAAACAGATTGTTATTACACTTCTTGTTGGAAGAATATTGTCAAGTGTAGTCAGGATGAGATCTTCAATACCTTTCTATGTGGGGATATTTAAAACAGACCTCGGTGTTACCATAATGCTGTTATCATTGGTAATGCAGACCATTATCATGATCTCAGTGACTATAATACTGGCGCTTATGTGGATAGAATGAATAAAATAACGAGCGGGGCAGGATGGGTGGAGGGATGTATGGGTGGATTAAAAACGGATTTCCCCGCTCAATAATTAATATATGCAGTTATAATATAAATAACTTGCCAATAATAATACCATTACTTTCGAAATAATTTATCATTCATATTCAATTCAATTGTCCCCCTAAACTCTTGAATTTTTATCGACACTTAATATTTATATAATATAAACTGGAGATAGGCAGAAACTTGCCTAATATATAGTATTAATATTTAACCAAATTATAAGGTGAAAACATGACGATCAAACCTTCACAGCTTCTGGAAGATATGGGATATAGCATACAGACATGTATGCAGTGCGGTACCTGCACGGGCGGCTGTCCCTCAGGCACATATACAGGTATGAACACCCGCCGTATTGTGCAATCAGCACGCAGGGACAAGGATGTATTGAATGATGATGACCTGTGGATGTGCACGACCTGCTATGCCTGCCAGGAACGCTGCCCCGGGGGTATCCGGATCGTGGACGCCATCCTGGCACTGAGGACAGAAGCGGTTCATAACGGTATCATGCTGCCTGCACACCGTAAAATTGCTCAGGCAGTAATTTCCAAAGGCCATGCCGTTCCCATCAATGATAATGCAAGGGAGCAGCGAAAGCAATTAGGTCTGGATGAACTGCCTGCAAATGTGCACAAATTTCCAGATTCCCTGGAGCAGGTGAAGAAGCTTTTAGAATCCACTGGATTTGTTGAACTTATATCAGAGGAGGATTCCAATTGAATAGTGTTTCTATATTTTTGGGGTGCATTGTACCCAACCGCTATCCTGGTATCGAGAAAGCCACCAAGCTCGTACTGGATGAGCTGGGAGTTGACTGGGCTGACCTGGAAGGAGCTTCCTGCTGCCCCGCTCCCGGAGTATTCAGGAGTTTTGATAAGTCCTCATGGCTGGCACTGGCATCAAGGAACATCGCATTATCAGAAGCAATGGAGAGTGACGTGCTTACCGTATGCAACGGCTGTTACGGCTCATTAAGTGATGCAAACCATGAAATGAAGAATGACCCAAAACTGGCAAAAGAGACTAACAAACACCTTGAGAGTATTGAAATGACTTTCAAAGGTACCTCTGATGTCAGACATATAGTTGAATTCTTATCAAAGGAAATCGGAATAGAAGGGATCAAGGAAAAAGTGAAACAGCCTCTGGATCTGAAAGTTGCTGTTCATTACGGCTGTCATTTGATCAAACCCTCAAAAGAGCGGGAACTGGATTCAGTGGAAAAACCCTCCTTTTTTGATGAACTTGTCGAGGCAACCGGAGCTACAAGCATAGATTATGCCGACAAGATGGCCTGCTGTGGAGCGGGTGGCGGTTTGCGCTCTGCCTTGCTTGACAAGTCACTGGACATTGCTGAACATAAATTCCAGAACATTACAGAAGCTGGTGCCGATCTTATTGTGAACGCATGCCCATTCTGCCATCTCCAGCTGGACTTCGGGCAGATAGAAGTGAAGGACAAAAATGGTAATGAATATAATATTCCTGTACTGCATTATACTCAGCTTCTAGCACTGGCACTGGGTTATTCCCAGGAGGATGTGGGTTTAGACATGAATTTTATTAAAGCCGGGAATATACTGGAGGTGATGGCATGAGTGAGAAAATCGGTGTGTATCTATGCAGATGCGGTGGTAATATTGGCGATGTGGTAGATGTCCAGTCCATTGCCGACGAAGTTGTATCACTGCCAGCCGTAACTGAGGTCAATATCCAGGACTACCTGTGCAGCAGTGCCGGTCAGGGCCATATCAAGCAGGATATATTGGATAGTAAGGTGGACAGGGTGGCTATTGGTTCATGTTCTCCAAAACAGCACCTTGAAACTTTCAGGTCTATGGCTGCCAGTGCCGGTCTTAATCCTCTGATGCTTGAGATCACTAATCTGAGGGAGCAGTGCAGCTGGGTTCATCCGGATGAGGAAGATGCCACCCGCAAGGCCTGGGGACTGATCCTTGGTGCTGTGAACCGGATGAAAACACTGGAATCCCTGGATAGTATAAAGAAGGACCTTGTTGATAAGGTACTGGTGGTTGGGGGCGGCATTGCCGGTATTACCACAGCACTGGAACTTGCTGACGACCACGAAGTGATCATGATAGAAAAGGAGCCTTATATCGGGGGCCACATGATAGGGCTGTCCATAACCATCCCAATATCACCATGCTCACATCCACTGAACTGGAGAGCGTGGAAGGAAATGTAGGGGATTACAACATCACATTAAGCCAAAAACCCAGATACGTGGATATGGAGCTGTGCACATCTTGCGGCCGATGTGCTGCAAAATGCAGCAAAGATGCCATCAATCTGCCCTTTGCCCAGGCTATTCCACAGGCATATATTATAGATAAGGAGAAATGTATTGACTGCAAAGCGTGTATTAAAGCCTGTCCCGCCGATGCCATAAAGTTAGAGGACGAGGGTCAGAAGATCGATATCAATGTGGGAAGCGTGGTCATTGCCACAGGATTCAAAACCTTTGATCCTGCCAGGATCGAAGAATACAACTACTGGCATCCTGATGTGATCACTGCCGTCGAGTTCGAGGAGATGTTGTCCGCCAAAAGCAAGACCGGTATGCGTCTCATGAAATCAAACGGTGAAATGCCTGATAAAGTGGCCTTTATAATGTGTGTGGGTAGCCGGGATTTCAATCGATATAACAAACACTGCAGCAGGGTGTGCTGCCTGTATGGCCAGAAACAGGCCCAGCTGGTCAAGAAGATGAACAAGGACACTGATGTCACCATATTTTATATCGATATGCGTTCTGCCGGCAGGCGGATGGAAGAGCTGCATGAGCATACCCAGGAAAAGGGCATACATTTTATCAGGGGCAGACCAATTGAGCAGGATGCTGAATATCCCACTGGGAGAAGACGGATTTATTGAAGAGAAGCATGTAAAGATCGACCCTGTCAGTTCATTGAACCCCAGCGTGTTTGTTGCAGGCTGCGCAGTTGGGCCTAAGGACATCCATGATTCAGTTACCGAAGGCATCAGTGCGGCCCATAAAGTGGGGCAGTTTCTGGGTAAGGGAGAGATCAGTATTTCCCCTGAAAAACCGATGATATCAGATGCCTGCCAGCAGTGCCACACCTGTATCATTGAATGCCTTTATGATGCATTATCTGGCGAAGATGTCCCTGTTCTGGAAGCACTTTCATGTACCGGTTGCGGTATATGTGCAGCTGTTTGTCCGTCAGGTGCGTTAGAGATCCAGAATTACAGGTATGATCAGCTCAAGTCCCAGATTGAAGGGATACTGACAGCCGGACCTGGAGTAATTGTATTTATTGACGGGGCAGCTTATGCAGCCGCTGATCTGGCTGGTGTGAACAGGAAGGAATACTCGCCCCTTGTAAGATTTGTACAGGTACCCAGCATCCATATCGTGAACGCTGACCTGGCTAACAGTGCACTGGAAAAAGGAGCCATTGGTATCATGCTTATCGAAGGTACAACCGATGATAAACTCACAGAACGGTCTAAGGATCTGTACAATATCCTGAAGAAAGAAACCAGGTCCCATAAAAAACCTATACGGTATTCACATATCGAGACTGTCCAGTATGAGAAGTTAATGAACTTGTTGAATGTATTTACTGATCAGGCCAGATAAAAAGGTCAAATGAACAGATATATGGGACCAAAATTGTTCGCAAACATCCGAAAATTGTGGAATATTTTTATAAGATATGCATTAAATTTATATAATATAAAGTACTTCGTATCTTGCCGACTGTCGGCAACCTTCGGAGGTCGATGTCGACAAACAGTCAAATCCTTACATCGGCAAAATCCAGTTACCACAAAATTTGGAGCTAAATAATCATGTCTCATTATGCATTGTTTCTCGGCTGTACTATACCTGCTCGATTTCCATTCATGGAGAAATCCATACGAATGGTCCTGTCCGAGCTTAGAGTCCAGACCACAGACCTGGCAGGTACTACCTGCTGTCCCACTAAATCAATTGCAAAGGTAATAGGTAATGATCAATGGTATGTCACAGCAGCACGTAACCTGGCGCTGGCTGAAGCTGCCGGTGTGGATATACTTACTCCATGTAATGGATGTTTCAGCAGCTTAAAAGCCGTCGTCACTGATCTGAACATGAATCTGCATTTACGCAAATCAGTAAACCAGGAACTTGCCAAACTAGGTCTTGAATATACAGGTGCAATAACTGTTAAACACCTTGTACAGGTCCTGTTTGACGAGGTTTCAGCGGCTGAGATAAAAAAACGGATCGTAAAACCCTTAACAGGTATGAAGATCGCAGTGCATTATGGCTGCCATATGGTAAGACCAAGCAGTGCCATCCATTTTGATGATCCAAACCGCCCTACCAAGTTCGATCGATTGGTGGAAGCAACTGGTGCTGAAAGTGTTGACTATACAACCAAGATGATGTGTTGTGGGAACGACCTGAACACCGCTGACGAGCCAGATGTTGCCATCGCCATGTCCAGGGAGAAGCTGCTGGAAACCCAGAAAATAGCTGATGCCATGACCATGGTATGCCCTGCTTGTTTCAGCCAGTACGACAGCAAGCAGTACCTGATGCAGAAGAGCGGGGAACATATCGATATGCCTGTTGTTTATCTGACTGAATTAATAGGTCTCGCTTTTGGCTTTTCTCCTGAGGAGATGGGCATGAACATGCACAGGGTAGATACTGGGCAGTTCCTTGAGAAATGGGAACAAAGGACTTCGTATCTGGAGAAGGTACGGCAGAACTTCGACCTTGATATGCTTGATAGATGTCACCAGTGTGGTGCATGTATGGACGACTGTCCTGTGGTCAAGATCAACCCGGATTTCGATCCGAACTGGCTTATTGGTGAGATCCTGAACGGGAACATGGAAGATGTGCTCTCTGGTCCGGATGTCTGGCGTTGTGTTAGTTGTTATACATGTTATGAACTGTGTCCCCAGAAGTTCGGGATGAACAAGGTGTTCGAGACATTAAAACACCTGGCCTTTACCATGGACATCACACCTGAAGGAATGGGTGGAGGCATTAAGATGTTATTGGAGACCGGCCGGTTAGGAGAACCCACGGCCATGAGAAAGAAATTAAAATTACCAGACCTTCCGGAAAGCGGGAGTGATGACTTGAAAAAATTATTACATACAGATAAGGAAAGTGAGAGCGAATGAGATGCAATATGCGAATACCGAGCGGATGTGCGATCTCCGGATTGATGAGTGAAAGCGGAGGGAGAATAGACGGCTCAGTGGTAATAAAATCCATTGCTTTGATGCATGACAGGTCCAACGGACTTGGCGGAGGATTTGCAGCCTATGGAATATATCCCAGACGTTCAGACCAGTATGCATTCCATATGATCTTCGATGATGCTCCGTCCAAAGAACGGTTCGAGGAATATCTTAAGGAGCACTTCATTATCGATAAGGACGAGATCATACCAACCAGGCCTGGTGGTGATATTACCAACCCGCCGTTGTTATGGAGATATTTCCTGGATATTGAAGAGAAGAAAATGGAATTCGTATCAGACAGGGAATATGTAGTGGAAAAGGTCATGGAGATCAATTCCAAGATTGATGGTGCATTTGTTTCCTCTTCGGGAAAGAACATGGGGGCCTTCAAAGGTGTAGGGTACCCTGAGGATATTGGTAATTTCTTTAAACTTGATGAATACAAGGGCTATATCTGGACCTCTCACGGTCGGTTCCCTACCAACACCCCGGGCTGGTGGGGTGGTGCACATCCGTTCTCTCTACTTGATTGGAGTATAGTGCATAACGGGGAGATATCCTCTTATGGTATCAATAAACGATACCTTGAGATGTTCGGATACAACCTGGCACTTCGAACAGATACGGAAGTAGTAGCATACTTATTCGATCTGCTGGTACGCAGGCATAAGCTGCCTTTGGAACTTGCAGTTAAGGCACTGTCTGCACCTTTCTGGAAGAATATCGACAGGATGGATCCCCAGACCAGGGAGGTCATGGAAGCTATCAGAATGGTCTATGGTGGCGGATTGCTTAATGGTCCATTCAGTATCATCCTGGGACATAACAGGGGCATGGTAGGTCTCAACGACAGGATAAAGCTTAGACCAATGACATGCGCGCGAAAAGACGATATGCTGTATATGGCATCTGAGGAGAGTGCTATTCGAGAAATACAACCAGATCTGGATAGGGTGTGGAGCCCGAAAGCAGGTGAAGCTGTAATAGGAAACCTAAATGGGGAGGTGGAATAAATGGCAGTTGAATTATCACCGGTATCACAGATACCAGCAGAATTCAGAGTGAAAGTGGATCATGATAGATGCAGGCGGTGCAAGCGCTGCGTTTTGAATTGCAGCTTCAGTGCAATAGAATTCAAGGATAAGGTCACACCTGATCACAGAAAGTGTGTGGCCTGCCATAGATGTGCTACGTTCTGTCCTGAAAGTGCTATCACAATCGAAGAAAACCCAATGGCATACAAGGATAACGCCAACTGGACGGCACGGATAAGGCAGAATACCCTGAAACAGGCCGAGACCGGAGGCATCATATTAACAGGTATGGGTAACCCCAAGCCATACCCCATAATATGGGACCATCTGGTCATTGACGCATGCCAGGTCACCAATCCATCCATTGATCCACTGAGAGAACCCATGGAACTTCGGACATACCTGGGAAGTAAACCCAATTATCTGGAGTTCGAGAACGATGAGAATGGGAAGATCAAATTAAAGACACAATTGGCACCACAGATCAAGCTGGACATCCCTGTTATATTTGCTGCCATGAGCTATGGGGCAGTGAGCCATAACGTGCATAAGTCCCTGGCTATTGCCGCTAATAAGATGGGTACGTTGATGAATACAGGTGAAGGTGGATTGCATGAAGACCTGTATCCATATTCAGGCCGCATTATCGTACAGGTAGCTTCGGGCAGGTTCGGAGTGCACAACCAGTACCTTGCCAACAGCGCGGCCGTGGAGATCAAGATAGGACAGGGTGCCAAGCCCGGGATCGGAGGTCACCTGCCTGGTGAAAAAGTCGGTCAGGAGATTTCAAAGACCAGGATGATACCAGTGGGTACTGATGCACTATCCCCGGCACCTCACCATGATATTTACAGTATAGAGGACCTGTCCCAGCTGATCTATGCCATAAAGGAAGCTACGGATTACAAGAAACCCGTATCTGTGAAGATCGCAGCAGTGCATAATGTGGCTGCAATTGCCAGCGGGATCGTACGGGCCGGTGCTGATATTGTCACTATTGATGGGTTCAGGGGCGGCACAGGAGCTACACCTGCCATTATCAGGGACAACGTGGGTATCCCTATTGAGCTGGCCCTGGCTGCGGTTGACCAGCGGCTCAGGGACGAAGGTATCAGGAACCAGGCCAGTTTGATATGCGCAGGTAGTATCCGCGAGGCAGCAGATGTGGCCAAAGCCATTGCTCTGGGTGCCGACGCGTGTGTTATCGGCACGGCAGCACTGGTGTCCCTGGGATGCAGGGTATGCCAGAAATGTTATACAGGCAACTGTGCTTGGGGCATAGCTACCCAGCGACCTGAATTGACCCGCAGGCTTAATCCGGATGTTGGTTCTCAGAGATTGTGCAACCTGCTTACTGCGTGGGGCCATGAACTGCAGGAAGTCCTGGGTTCTTTGGGTGTGAACAGTATCGAAAGTTTGAGAGGCAGCCGGGAACGACTGCGGGGTGTCGGACTGGATAAGGAAACACTTGACATCCTGGGCGTTAAGCCCGCGGGTGTGGGTATGTGAGGTGACAGGTATGGTAATGACAATAGATGCTGCAGGAATGTACTACAGGGATCTGAATAAACAGATCCGCATAGCTATTGAAGAAGGTGAAACTGAATTCGTCCTGAATAATATCAACGGCCAGCGTTATATTGGAGACGCTGTAGAGAAAAAGGTCAAGATCACTATCAATGGTACTCCGGGCAATGACCTTGCCGCATTTATGAATGGTCCATCAATAGAGGTTTTTGCCAATGGTCAGGACGGTATTGCAAATACCATGAACAGCGGTGAGATAGTGATCCACGGTATGGTGGGGGATGTTATAGGCTACGGCATGCGCGGCGGCAAGCTCATGATCAAGGGTGATGTGGGATATCGTGTGGGTATCCACATGAAAGAGTATAAGAAACAGATCCCTGTCATCGTGGCTGGAGGCTGCGCCGGTGATTTCTATGGTGAATATATGGCCGGAGGGATCATGGTCCTGTTGGGGATCGGTTGTTCTGACGATAAGCCGATCACCGGAGATTATCTTGGTACAGGCATGCACGGCGGAGTAATATACCTGCGTGGTGAGGTTGAGGACCACCAGTTAGGTGCTGAGGTGGCTGTGCTTGAACCTGATGAAAAGGATATGAAGCTGATCACCAAACACGTGACCGAGTGGTGTGAACACTTCGGTTATGACCTTAATGAGGTAATGTCCAAACCTTTCATAAAACTAAAAGCCATAAGCAGCAGGCCTTACGGCAATCTTTATGCTTATTAATTTTTGTTTTTTGAAATAAACACTCAATGGGTCGATAAAAGGGGCGATAATTCGCCCCATATCCATTTTCATAACTGTAAATATAAATTTTTACTTTATATAGTTTCTGTGAATTCACTCATGAATTAAAGGGGGAATCAAAATCTATTTATAGTGTAATAGTCCTTATTTTATGTAGTGATTTTATGAATTTTATAAGTCGAATTTTATTAAATTTAATTATTATTTCATTAATCCTTTTATCAGGATGTGTATCGACGAAGGAACCTGTTGATTCTGAAGACGTTATGGTGGATATTTCACCTATCAAAATAAAGGAATATTCGGAACAGCAAATCTCGTTGACTATATCAAATAAAGCCAATGAACCAATTGATAACGTAAGGGTAACTTCTTTCGGATCTTTTTCAGTATTGGAAAGTCCCAGTGTTAATATTCCCGGAATGAAAGATGAACTTAAGCCGGTGTCAATTGCTGTAAATATTCTAGCACCAAGTTTCGATTCAGATGAAGAACAAATGTTGACATTATCTTATTCTTCAGGGAATGATGAAAAAGGAAATTCAATTATCAAAACAAAAAATATTCCCGTAGAAACCACAATTCTTCCTAATGCAAATCTTCAATATCTGGGTTTTGTAAAAGGGATGGAGAATATTTCAGAAGCAGAAGTAACAACATGGACAATAGCTAAAGGTGAGAATGCAACAATAACTTTCTCAGTTAAAAATGAAGGAAGAACAACTATAGACGAAAACACAATGGACGTGCTTATTGAGGTTGATAACAAAAGAATAGGCAGCAGTAAAAAGATCACTATTAAAGAGCCAATGGCACGGGCCGGTACATCCTATACAAAAGGAGTAGAGGTTCCAATCCTGGAGAATGCTCCAAACGGTGAAACTGATGTATTTGTTACGCTGTTAAAAGGAGATGAAATCCTTGATTCCAGGACACTATTGCTTAAAGTAAAACTCTAAGGTAAAATGAGACCTATAAAATTCATAATTTTATTTGCCATTTTAGGCAGCCTTATTTTTAGTGGTTGCCTTAAAGAATATAGTGAAATTTACATAACAGATGTAGATGTTATGTCTGTTCAACAGAATGATGGAATAAAACTAACAATAACTCCATATATCCAAAATAATCAAAATACTGATAGTAGTGCTCTTTCTATTAAGGTAAAGATACGGGATACCAGTACCAATCTCATTGCAGCAGAAAATGAAATGGACATTGGGTATATCAAAAGTAAATCCCAAATCTATGAAAGTATGTCACTATTGGTCCATAATCCGGGAGAATATGATGTTGAGGTCCAGCTTTTCGAAGACGGTTCAAGCTTATCTCAATATACAACTCCAGTAACAGTTAGATCAACACCTGGCCCTGGCCAGCCAGCAGATATAAAGTTTACTGACATGACTATTGAAATTAGACAGTTTGTGGATAGAATGTCAAATGTTGTTGTGGATGTCTCCCCTGGAATTTATAATCAAGGAGGCGATTCTGAACCCCTTACCTTGCATGTGACAGCCCGTATTGATCAATATAAGGCTTACAATGGGAACGATGAACTTGGTATCGTCCAGGGATCTAACTCTGTTAGAGGAAATGTACGTCTTGTGCTCCCTAAAAATAGCGAGTACACATTTTCTGCAAGCGTAATTGAAAATGGAAAAACGGTAGCAAGCGGGGATATAAGTGAAAATATATTAATAAAAGATATGAAATTGAATACGCCTGTGACTCATATATTCGTGGAAAAAGGAAAACCACCTTCAGCAACCAGTCAACCGGGATTCCAGGGAATCATAACAATTATATCCATTTTGTTGGTATTTAGCTTCATCAATAGAACCAGGAACCAAAGGTGAAGTAATTGAACAATGAACTGAAGAAGGATGAGGACAATTTTTTTAAAAAAAATGTCAAAAAAACAGTGGTGATCATGCTAATATTTTTAATGTTCATCTCTTTATTTTCTTTCTTTTTCAATATGCAATCTGCAATATCAGAACTTTTCGATCCCAGGTATGAAAAACTGATGCAGGCACTATTCAGTTTGTTTGTTCTTGGGATCGGAGCATATCTGGTGAAAATGTTTTTGTCTAAATAAGTTATACTATTGATAAGCAGATAGATATAATGAGTATAATTAGATACCATCCTATCTGATTTTAACTTAAAGGGGAATTTCTTTAACAATATTTTATATTAAAATATAGCATTCTATAACCAATGAACCAGCCCATTCTTGAGTTAAAGGATGTATCAAAGGCAGTCTGGCGAAACATAAACGGAACAAAGGTCAGATCCCAGATACTTTCCAATATCGATCTTGTGGTCCAACGCGGCGACCTTGTCACGATCATGGGTCCGTCGGGCTCTGGGAAGACCACATTTCTCAGGCTGATAAACAGGCTTTCAGAGACCGATTCTGGTAACATCCTGCTAAATAGTATGGATATTAAGGACTATCCACCTGTTGAACTCAGAAGAAAAGTGGGCATGGTGTTCCAGGTACCAGTGGTATTTCGCGGCAGCGTAAGGGACAACCTGGGTTTTGGCATGAAATTATGGGGTGAGGATATTGATCTTGAGGTGCTTGCCATGGATGCGGGTATACCTGAAGACCTGCTGGATGCCGAAGCAGGGAAGCTGTCTGTAGGTGAAAAACAGAGGGTATGCATCGCCCGTGCCCTGGCCAACAGACCCGGGATATTACTGCTGGATGAACCTACATCATCACTGGATATTGAATCTGCCACATTTATCGAAGAATTATTACTGGGTCTGTGTAAAGAAAAAGACCTGACCATGCTTTGGGTAACACATGAGATGGAACAGGCAAAGAGGATCAGGGGCAGAAGATTTGTATTAAACAGGAGCAGGTTGGAGGAAGAGTATGATTGAAATTCCAGCAGAAATCATTCCAAAAATACCAATCCTCCTATTAACAATAATTCTCATTCTGTTCAGTGCAGCCTTTGCCAGAAGATTCAGCTTAGGAAGGGAAATATCATTAGCTGGATCGAGGGCCCTGGTCCAGATATTAATACTTGCTTCCATCATCCTGTTATTGTTCGAACTATCCATCTACTGGAGCGTGTTGATGCTCCTGGCCATGGCCGCCATAGCAGGCCACACCACCTATACCCGCTCAGGCAAACTGGAAAAGGGGCTGTCCATGTCAATAATGTCTATTGTACTGGCATCTGTGCTTCTGCTAATCCCGTTTTTCCTGCTGGACATATTTCCTCTTGAGGCCAGGTACCTTATCCCCACAGGGAGCATCTTTATCGGCAATGCCATGAACATCAGCTCGCTGGCCATTGACAGATACCGGGGCGAGATCAGAAACAGGCGCAATGAGATCGAAGCATACCTGGCACTGGGGGCCACACCCAGGATCGCAACCGCAGCTTGCCTGACCCAGGGTATCAATTCGGCATTGATACCATCCATAGATAATATGAAGAACCTGGGTCTGGTCTGGATCCCTGGTGTGATGACAGGTTTGCTGCTGGGAGGTGCCGACCCCCTGGAAGCGGCTTCTATCCAGATCGCACTTTTTACTTCAATAATGGCGGCAGGGATGCTGGCATCCAGTTTGTTGCTGCATTTTTCTACAGAGAGTTTTTTTACAGAGGCCTTGCAGTTGAGGGATGATTTTTAGTGAATTTGGATTGGTAGTGGTAAGAAATGTGCCTCTTCGCGCAGGTTCATTTTTCATATCGACGAATTTGTTAAACACAATTAGCATAATCGTGTTTAAAGTATAAATATTAAATTAGGTTTAGTATCTAAAGTTTCTGGGTAAGGCTGATCAACCGGGAAGTATCTAAAATAATGAAAATATTAATTTCTAATAGTAAATAGCAGGTGGAGGGAGGACGTAAAAAGGATGAAAGTCCGGGATAATTTCATAGCACATGGGACACAGAGGAGTATATTGAACAACATTACTAAAAATCTTCCATCTCTTTAAGGAATCGGGACCATACATAAGGAATGTCATTAATTAAATCTTCCATGTAGGCTTCCTCAAGCATGAAACCATAAGCATGAACAAAAAAATGCCTGAAAGTCAAGTATTTATATAGATCGTCACATGTATTTTCAGAAATAATTCCCATTGACAATGATAGGTTTAACAGGTCCTTATGCCAAGTAACAGTTGCAGGAATCTCAATGTTTCTTGCAACTACAACCCGCTTCAGGATATTTTCTACCCCATTATAGATATTATGGAGAAATGTACCGATTGCTGCCAGTTCAATAACAGTTTATTCTTTCTTCGACTTTGCAAGTTTCAGGTTTTCAAGTGCTATCTCAACATTCTCTTTTTCTGCAAGTATCTGTTTTTGAAGTTTATCCATAGAGCTTCTCCCCGGTTTCTTCAACAAGCTTATTAAACAAGGATTTTCTGGATAGGTCAATCAAGTCAACCGGTTTGGATAAAACTCTATATAATTCAGTATAGAATGGGAAGAACATTCGGGGTTCTATTCCCCCTACCCCGATATCAATATCATTGGACTCCTTATCTTTTACAACTGATGAGCCAAAAAGGATAATGGAAGATACATTATATTTTTCAGCACATTTTATTATGTTATCCTTATCTTCTGCTGATATCATCTCAATCACCTTGGAGACTCAATATTCAATATTTACATTCTTCAGATATTTTATATAATTATGTTTTTAATCTCCCGATATATCACTCAACGAAATCGTCTATTCTTTCTTCTCCAGCACCCTCCGGCCACGCCGCCAGACCGATTAAAATATGCTCGGGAAATAGCCATAAAAGCATATCTGAACATTCATTTAAAAATCATCCAGATCGAACACCACAAACCCTTTCTCACGAAGTGATTCCTTCCCTTCAACCTTCCTAGCCACCAGTCCATAATATTCCACTCTTTCACCTTTATTCCATTTAACAAAATCCGCTTTTTTCTTTAATTTCTCCAGATTTCGCAAAGATTCTGCTGTGGAAAGCGTTCTCCATTTGCACTCAATGAACAACACCTCCTTTGTTGCATCATTCAAGGCAATAAGATCAATCTCCTCCTTCTTGTGCCACCACCTGCCTATCTTTGTAAATTCAATAGGTCTTGCCTGCCACAGGAATTCTGCTGCGATCTTCTCAAAAACCACACCTAAATACCTGTTAAAATCAGGATTAAACTGCGGTATCTTAAAGTCACCATAAATCAGGCTTTTATTCGGATAGATAAACCTGAACCAGAAAGTGAAATAATTATCTGTGATATAATATCTGGCATTTCTTGACCGATGGGTCTTTTCGGTTACCGGATACCGTGCTTCCACAATATTCAACACAGACAGGTTTGACACGTACTGGGATACAATGGATGAACTTAATCCAGTATAGTTGACAATATCGCCGAATTTTGTATTTCCAAAGGCAATCGCGGTTAAGATTGAAAAATATTTTGCAGGTTCCCTGAATTCGGATTTAAGTAAAACTTCAGCTTCCTCAAGCAGCAGGCTTTCAATGGAATACAACATTTCAAGCTGGTTGATCTTCTTAATCCTGTGTTCTGCTTCTTTGAGATAATAGGGAACTCCATCGGTTATAGCATATATTTTCACCAGTTCCTCAACTTTGAATTCAGGGAAAAAAGCACCTGTAAGTTTAAACTTAAGTGGTTCTACCTTGATCTGTCCCGTCCGCCTCCCGTACAACGGACTTTTGCTGCCCAGAACATGACGCTCCATCATGCTGATGGACGAACCGCACAGTATAAGCATCACGTTTGAATCTTTAAGGTATAGGTCCCAAGCCTTTTGGAATATTGAAGGGATAGCTTTGTTGCCGTTTATAAGAAATGGATACTCATCTATCGCAATGACCAATCTTTCTTCTGTGTTAGCTGCCTCTTTTAGCGTATCCAGCCAATCAATGGTTGACTGGCCTAAAATTTCATTGCCCAGTCTGTCTGCAACAAGTGTCCTGAATTCAGAAAGATTTGCAGAATCCCCTCTTTCATCAGCAAGGAAATACACTGCACGCTTTTCCTTTATGAACCTGCGCAGCAGTTCAGTTTTCCCAATCCTCCTTCTCCCGAATATTACAATAAATTCGCTCCTGTCCGAGAGGTATGCAGAGTTTAAGTGTTGCAGTTCATTTTCCCTGTTGACGAATTTGTTAAACACAATTAGCATAATCGTGTTTAAAGTATATATATTTAATCAGGTTTAGTATCAAACAGCAGGACATTGATACTATGAAGAACCTGGGTCTGGTTTGGATCCCTGGTGTCATGACCGGCCTGCTGTTGGGAGAGGGCGACCCCCTGGAAGCGGCTTCTACCGGGAAGTATCCTTAAATAATGAGAATATCAAGTTCTAATAAAGATTGGTTAAACATGATTAATTCATCTAAGATAGATCTTGGAACACTTGGTTGGGATTTATTATTTGAAGAGAGCTTTAGTCCACACCAGCTCCAGGGACTTGTTCCTGGCCGTATAACCCAGGTCCAGCGGAAGAGTTGTATTGCACTCACTGAAAATGGAGAGATCGAGGTCAAAGTATCAGGCAAATTCAGGTTCGATACTATTAAGAAAGGATCATATCCGGTTGTTGGGGATTGGGTGGGGATTAAGAAAGAATTTAACGATGACAGGGGGATCATCCAGGCAGTCCTTCCAAGAAAGAGCAAATTCTCCCGAAAAGTTGCCGGGAGAGTTACAGAAGAACAAATAATAGTCGCAAATGTGGATTTCGTCTGGATCGTATCAGGCCTTGATAATGATTTCAACATCAAGCGGATTGAAAGATACCTCACTTTGGCATCAGAGAGTGGATCAAAACCTGTGGTAATATTAAACAAATCCGACCTTTGTGATGATCCTGATGTGAGAATAGAGCAAGTGAAGAGAATCGCTCCATCTACCCCTATCTATTCCCTGAGTGCAGAACTCAACCATGGGCTGGATGTACTTAATCGATACTTAGGGAAGGGAAAGACGATAGCCCTCATCGGGTCATCAGGAGTAGGCAAGTCCACTATTATCAATAGACTTCTCGGTGTGGACCGTCAGAAGGTGGGGACTGTGAGGGAATCAGATAGCCATGGAAGGCACATTACGACTTATCGTGAGATGATTATGCTTCCAAATGGCGGGATGATTATTGATAATCCCGGGATGAGGGAGATCCAGTTATTGTCCAATGGCAATGGTCTTAACGATGTTTTTAAGGATATTGAGGAGGTTGCCCAGCATTGCAGGTTCAGAGATTGCATCCATGAAAGCGAACCGGGCTGTGCAGTTAAGGAAGCACTTGATAAAGGAGAGCTTGATCCCCGTCGATACACACATTATTTGAAATTGAGAAAGGAGATAGAATTCCTTTCAATTAAACACAATGAGATGGTCAGAAGCACAGAGAAGGCAAAATGGAAGAACTTAGCTAAGTACGGAAGAGAAATACGAAAACTCAAAACGGGAGAGGATAGATAACTTATCACTTAAACATAACGTCACATAACAGAGTATGTCTGGTTCGGGCTTTTAGCCCTCACTAAAATTCCTCGCTATACTTGGAGCTTCAGATACGCTCGGAACGTTATATCTAATTTGCTCGTCCGCCTATAAAGTTGCCTAATCTAGTATAGAACTGTTCTGGATTATCATTCATAACGAAATGCCCACTGTTATAAATTTCGATTTTCCTAATATTTCCTAACTCATTCAAAACTTTCATTTCAGAATTCTTATCACCATAAAAATAGACTTTTTTTGTTTTTAGAGACTTGAATTTTGCTAATAATTTTCCGCTATCTGACCATTTAACCAATGATTCTGATGAACTATAGAATGCTAATGTGTTCGATTTTTTATTCCATTCCAACCATAACTTTGAACTTTTATTATTTAATTCTTTAGTTTCAGATTTTAATTCCACGAAAACACTTTTTCTAAATTCTTCAAAGCTTACACTCATTGTTTTTCTACTTAACAATCCACAATCTTCACTAACAAGATTCCCTTCAATATTTGTAAATGAGATCAATTTATTTGATAATTTTTCTGCCAATAATAATCCAATTGCACCACCCATACTGTGGGCTACTATGTGAACTCTCTTTGGATTTAATTCATCAAGAAGAAGCTTGCAGATTTCAGCATGAACTTCCATTGTATAAGTAAAATCCTGTGGTTTTGAAGAATCACCAAATCCAACCAAATCAAAGGCCAATAATGAAAAATCATTGAATTGAGTGAAATTAAAAACAGCATCAAAAGACTCTTTTGTACAGCCCAATCCATGAATAAAAACAATTACTTCTTTCCTGCTTTCTTTGTAATTTGCAGAAATTTCCAATTTTTTTTCATTGTACTTGATTTTGAAAGTTTTTGAATTCATACTAGAAATATAATTCTATAACATTTTATAATTTTTAGGCGGGCGGTGGTAGAGTGTAAGAAAGGGGGGCTGGATTTGTTTTTCAATATTAACCACAGAGTCCACAGAGAGACACAGAGAAATGTAATAGTGCTCTTTGTACTTGCCCTCTGTGGTTTTATAGAACATAGCTTCCTATAAATTCCCCCGCAGTTGTTCGGCATGTAATATTCGTTTTATTGCAAGCCCCAGAGCTGCCCTTCTCATGGTATAATTATTTTGCTCGTACAGCTTGAATATATCATTAAAGGATGATATCATGGTCCATTGTAACCTATCCAGGACTTTTTTCTCTTTCCAGTAATCATTACTGATATTCTGGATCCATTCAAAATAGCTAACCACCACACCACCTGCATTGGCAAGAATATCTGGTATAACCATGATGTTGCGCTCAAAGAAGATCTCGTCGGCTTTTGTAGTGGTGGGGGCATTGGCCAATTCAATTATCAACGATGCCATCACATGATCTGCATTGTCCTTGTTCAACTGGTTGGACAAAGCGGCAGGTATGAGAATATCGCAATCGCAAACCATCAGTTCCTCATTGGTGATACTGGTGCAACCGGGAAGGTCCACTACACTGCCAGTAGTGACCTTATGGGCTTTGACCAAAGGGAAATCCAACCCATTTGGATTTAATATACCACCCCTGGAATCACTGACAGCAATTATTTTATATCCATTGTCAGCCAGAATCCTGGCAGCGTTCTCACCCACGTTCCCGAATCCCTGGATCGCAATACTGGCAGATTTATCCAGCCCTAATTTAACCATGGCCTCCTCCATCACGTAGAATCCACCCAGTGATGTGGAATATTTTCGGACCAAGCTGCCGCCAAGCTCAATAGGTTTTCCTGTCACTACTGCGGGAGTGTGTTCTCCTTTGATTCGTTCGTACTCATCCAGGATCCAGACCATTATCTGCTCATCAGTATATACATCGGGTGCAGGAATATCCTTTTGAGGTCCGATGAAGTCAGATATGGCACGGACATAGGCCCGGGTCATCTCCTCCAGTTCGTTCTTGCTCAGTTCTTTTGGGTTGGCCACCACTCCCCCCTTGGCACCTCCCAGGGGAATGTTGACTGCAGCGCATTTCAGGGCCATGAGAAATGCCAGGTCTTTCACATGGTCAAGAGTCAGCTCGGGATGGAACCGGGTGCCTCCCTTGGTGGGACCCCTTGCATCGTTGTACTGGACCCTGTGCCCCACGAACATCCTGGTATTGCCCGAATCCATGCGCACCGGAAAATGCACGGTAAAGGACCGTCTGGGCATGTCCAGCAGGTCCATCTCTTCTGATGAGAGGTGCTGGTCCTGATAGATGTTCGTCAGTTCACTCATGAATAGCTTGCAGAGGTTCTGGTCATCAGAATGTATACGCTCGTGTCCCTGCCGTATCATCTGGTCTACCATGAACCGTGCATCCGATGACATTGGTACGGTTTCATTATTGTTCATTGAAATTCCAACCTCAAGTTTAAATATTAAACAATTCTTTTCTATTTCCTGAAATATTCCCTGGTACACTTGGCACCTATGGTTTCAGAGATTCTTTACAGAACCAGGATGTCAGGGACCACAAAGGTACATAATATTCACTACTTTATGGCAACGTAACTTTTTATAGATCCTGCCATGCTCCTTCTTCTTCTTTTAACCATTGTTCAATTATAAGATTTGTGTTTGGAATGTGTTATTTTTCCTTAATCACTGTAATATTAGCATTAATGAATTGTCCGAATTAAAAGATCGACTCGAAAAATGGATAATTGAATACCGGGGCAAACGATGTCCCGATTATTGTGAATCTTGTCCTTGTTGTAAAGCCTGGGATGCATTTGATTATTTGTTCCAGTATGGTGAAGAATAGCTTATTTAAGCACCTTCTACAGAAAATCGAATATTATTGACCTGCTTTGCCTTCTTTATCGTAACCAATTTTATGTCACTAATTACTAAAACTGAATGTTGCCATCCCAGAATATCACTCAGTTTTCATTGAATGTCGAGGAATCCACCTCATAACTCATACTATTTAGATATCACATCCATAGGAAACATTTATTAGTGACAAAATATGTGTTACGTATTGGTGATTTCTATAAGCATACTAAAAGTTAAAGGTGAGAAAGGAAAGACCTTCGAGATAAATCTCGAAGATCTACTCCAAAAGAGATACGAGATGGTACGCGAACTCAGCTTAAGTTCAAAATCGAGAAATGAAATTTGTGCCAGGTTTGACTATTCCCGAAAAACAGGCAATGAATATCTCCGTGCGTGGAAAGAAAAAGGCTGGGAAGGTCTGAATGAAAAACCCAGAGGTCCAAAAACCAAGAGTAAGCGTAAGGAAGATGTTGAAAAACGAATTTTAGATATTAGATTCAATACACCTGATAAGGACATGTACGATATAGAAGAGATACTAACTGGTGAAGGCTATGAAATAAGTGCGAGAAGCGTCGCACGTGTGCTCTCTGAGCATGGTGTGACACTAAAAAAAAAGAAGACGAAGCCATCCCCAGAACCTTAAAAAGTAAAAGTACCAACCCAGAATTTGAAACCCTCTTAACCCAAGGCTTCCAAACAAACTATGGTGCCCAGTATCGAGCTCAACAAGATCGCAGCAATGCTAGCATTAAAGATTTTCTCCTTCAACCTAATTGCCTGCTTGAAAAAAGTTAAGGGAAATGAGTATGAAAAAATGACCGTGGAATCAATTTTCGTGGAGATCCTCGAATTTCCAGCACTTGTAAAGGTCAATGGAGGAAGACTGATTGTTACGTTCTACG
This sequence comes from Methanosarcinales archaeon, assembly GCA_014859725.1. Lineage (NCBI taxonomy): Archaea > Methanobacteriati > Methanobacteriota > Methanomicrobia > Methanosarcinales > Methanosarcinales archaeon. The sequence goes on from JACUTQ010000013.1 coordinate 22,157, forward strand.
GCAACTATAAGGATAGACATAAAAATGCCGTTATGAAGATGATGCAAAAGATTGATAAAACAGGTAGAAATGAACCAATACCCTGGTTAGGAAATAGAAAACTTGAGGTCAGATTTAAGTAAGAATGTAACTTAAATTAAATCGTGGAAATGCCTGTAACATATTTAAATTTCTACATAAATTTATAGCTTTATCGATCGCGTATTATGGAAAATAATTTTTCATAGTTTCAAAGCACTAACAATGATTTGTATGCATTTTTCAAGGTCGCTCATACAAACTAATACAGAACATTTGAAAGCATAGGTATTTTATGAAAGATCAATATACTCTCTAAAAATGGGGAAATGACTGGTGAACTGAAAAAGCATTTTGGCTTGTGGGGAGCAACGGGTATCGCTATCGGCGCAATAATAGGTGCAGGAATTTTTGTCTTAAGCGGTGTAGCATCCGGCAGGGCCAGCGGTCATACTCTCATTCTTAATAGCAGGAATTGCTGCATTCCTCACTGCACTGAGCGCTTTGTTTACGACGATCCATAAAAACAGAAAGCTTGTAAAGAAAATAATGAAACGCCAGCTTCCGCCAAATTCAGCGATCTTGTCAGCCAGACGCTCCCCCAAAGTAAGCCGCCGATCAAATTCAATGTTGATGTTTTGGGACAGGAGCTCTTGCTCCTTTAGACTTTTCACAACTTGCTCTTCTAATGAAGAAAGTTCACCTTTCTCTATTTCGAGCACATTTCGAACGTATTCTGTCCTGAAATGATTAAGATCAGAATTACAAATAAAGCCACCTGAATACCAATCTGGATGAGTTTTTCGAATAATATCCACTATAGGTTGACGGACCAGTTCCGCAGATCTAACCTCGCTAAGTTCCTTTTGTTCATTGCAAATTTGACAAAGAACAGTGTTTTGTAAGGTCATATTTTCCCATTCCCAAATAGCTGTTTTAACATGACAACCTACTTATTATATCCCTGGGATCAATGCATAAATCATAACATGCATAAGTAAAAGATTTTTCCATAATTCCATGTTCCTTCTTCCATTTTAGGCATTCGTAACAATCCTGATTTTTTGAATTACCACCACCACTACAGGATCTGGTACTCCATTTCCATAATGGAAACTTATTCATATAGTATAGATACAATAGAATTTTATGAGAGTAACAGAAGGGTTAGGTGTGTTGATTTTTTCAGCGCTATTCGTCTTATTA